>JBJEOO010000265.1:0-6246 GCA_051880755.1 Hominenteromicrobium sp. | reverse complement strand
AATAAATATAGCACAAAATCCTCAAAAATTCAACAAAACGCCCATAAATATGTCGCTGATTTGCTCGACACTTTTCGACATGGCCCGGGCGGCGGGGAATTACAGATCTCCGTTTGCGGGGTTATTCAGCACCTTGCCGTCTTCCGAAAAGCGCGAACCGTGGCACGGGCAATCCCATGAATGCTCAGCCGTATTCCACTTCAGCGCGCATCCCATATGCGGGCAGACCCTTTTGGACGGCGTCAGCAAGTTTTTTATTGCCTCAAATCCGTTGACAAAAAGCTGCGGCCGAAGGATGCTGCGTGAGGGATCAAACAGCTCGGCAAATTCATTTTCTCTGCCGAGAAGCAGATCGCTCACAATCATGGCTGACAGCATGGAGCTCGTCATTCCCCATTTATTGAATCCCGTTTCCACATAGAACGCAGGCGTCCTTCGGGAATACAGTCCGCAATACGGCATCCCGTCAAGGCTCATACAGTCCTGTGCCGCCCAGAAAAACGTTTCTCGTGACTGCGGATAATGCTGCTGCGCAAAATCACGAAGCTCTGTCCATGCGCTGTTCTTTCCGCCTGTGCGTCCTCCGCCTCCGCCCAGAAGCAAAAGACCGCCGTAGTTCCGAAAGGACATTCCCTCATCGCGATCATCCACATACATTCCGCCCACATCCGGCCCGTTTTCCAATGCGATCACATAGCCGCGTGATTGATACAGCTTGAGGAAATACCCTCCGTGCTTGTTGATAAACGGGAAATGCGTTGCGCAGACCACTCGGTCCGCTGTGATCCTGCCCCTGTCTGTGACGGCGGTACAGCCGATCATCTCTCGGACAAACGTGTGCTCGAAAATGTTGAGCCCGTCCGCGATCCCTGCAAGGAATTTCAGCGGATGAAACTGCGCCTGACCGGGGAATCTGACAGCTCCCGCCGTTTTTATCGGCAGGGGTATTTCCCTGCAAAATTCTGCGCGATACCCGATTTTTTGCAGAGCATCCATCTCTTTCTCAAGTTTCCGGGAATCGTCCGAATACACGAAGTTATCTTTGATCTCATAATCGCATTGGACAGTACGACACAGTTCGGCGTATCGGTCAAACGCTGCGGTGTTTGCCCGGAAATACTGCTTTGCGGCAGATTCGCCGCCGCACCGTAAAAGTTTGTGGTATATGAGTCCATGCTGAACCGTGATCTTCGCCGTGGTATTGCGCGTGTTTTCCCCGCAGATGCGGTCTTTTTCCACAAGCATGTATTTTATGCCGCCCTGGCGCAGAAAATAGGCCGTAAGAATTCCGGCAATGCCGCCGCCGATGATCAGCACGTCCGTCCTGACATCTCCGTCAAGCTGCGGGAATTGCGGCAGATCCGTCTCCTGCCAAACTGATTTCATCACGTTCACCTCCCGTATAGTATGGGCGGGGAGGAGCACATCATGCGAAACGATTTCTGGGCATCCGCTCCGAGCACCCGTAAACGGCAATATGTGCAGAACCATCCACGAGAGCGCGTCCTGCCGTGCCGCCTATCGGTTTGAGAAGGACGGACAGGTTCTGTTTGAATTTCAATCGGACAGGGCGTCCTTTGAGTTTGAATACGGAGGATAAAATGAACAGATTAGCCTATGAAAAATCGCCGTATCTCCTGCAGCACAAGGACAATCCCGTGGATTGGTATCCGTGGTGCGCCGCGGCGTTTGCGAGGGCCGAAAGCGAGGACAAGCCCATACTGCTCAGCGTGGGCTACTCGACCTGCCACTGGTGCCATGTCATGGCCCGGGAATCCTTTGACGATGCGGAAGTGGCAAAGATATTAAACAAAGACTATATCTGCATCAAAGTTGACCGGGAGGAGCGCCCGGACATTGACGCCGTGTATATGAGAGCCTGTCAGGCAATCAACGGCTCGGGCGGCTGGCCGATGACCGTTTTTATGACGCCGGATCAGAAGCCTTTTTTCGCCGGGACTTATTTTCCGAAGCACAGCCGCCGCGGGCAGATAGGGCTGATCGAGCTGCTTGAGCAAATATCCCGGCTTTGGGAGAAGCGCCGCCGCAGCCTTTTCGATGCCGGCGAACAAATCACCGCAGCGATGATCGGCATGCAGCACACGGAGGATGGAGAACCGAGCGAGAAACTCTTACAGGACGCCTGCGAAGCGCTGCGCGGCAGCTTTGACCCCAGATGGGGCGGGTTTGGCCCCGCGCCAAAATTCCCGATGCCCCATAACCTGATATTCCTCATGCGATGCGGCGAAACAGATTTGGCCTGTAAAACGCTCACAGCCATGGCGAGAGGCGGCATTTTCGACCAGATCGGCGGCGGATTTTCGCGCTATTCGACGGATGAAAAATGGTGCAGGCCGCACTTTGAAAAGATGCTGTATGACAATGCCCTGCTCCTCATGGCGTACACCGAAGCCCATGCCCGGACGCACAACGGATTTTACGCCCAAATCGCCGAGCGCACGTTAAAATATATCATCCGGGAACTACAGTCCCCGGACGGCGGATTTTACTGCGGGCAGGACGCCGACAGCGAGGGCGTTGAGGGCAGGTACTACACCTTCACTCCGGAGGAGATCCGATCCGTGCTGGGCGATGAGGAGGGCAAAAGATTCTGCCGTCTCTATGGGATCGATGCCCAAAACAGCATTCCGAACCTCATCGGTTCGGAATCCGACCCGTGGCCCTCGGATGACGCGAGGATCGTCAGGCTCTGTCAATACCGCAAAGCCCGCGCGCGTCTGCACACCGACGATAAAATCCTGCTGTCCTGGAATGCGTGGACGATCCTTGCCCTCGCGCAGAGCGGACATCCGGATGAGGCGATCAAAGCGCAGCGCTTCATGGAAGAGAACATGACGGATCGCGGCAATCGCCTGTACCTGCGTTTTCGGGACGGCGAGGCCGCAAACATCGGACAGCTGGATGACTACGCCGTATATGCCTTGGCGCTGCTCGCCCTGTACCGCGAGACCTTTAACGCTGAATACCTGGAGCAGGCCGTTTTCCGGGCAGAGCAGATGCGGGACTTGTTTGAGGATAAAGACGGCGGCGGTTATTACCTTACTGCCCATGATGCGCAAAAACTGATCAGCCGTCCGAAGGAGACCTATGACGGAGCCATTCCCTCCGGCAATTCTGCTGCCGCAATGCTGCTTGAACACCTTGCGCAGCTCACGGGCGACGGTAAATGGCGGGAGGCCGCAGACCGTCAGATGCGCTTTATGGCCGGGCAGGCGAAAAGCTGTCCTTCGGGATACTGCTTTGCCATGCTTGCCATGCGCAAATGGCTTGACCCAAGCCGTGAGCTCATCGTGTGCGGGAGCGAAATTCCCCCGGAGCTCAAAACAATCCGTCAGAGCGGCCTGAATATCCTGTACAAGTCGGCGGCCAATGCGCCGCTCCTTGCAAAATGCGCTCCGTTTACGGCGGATTATCCCATCCCTGCCCGCGGGACAGTATGGTATCTGTGCGAAAACGGCGTATGCCGCAAACCGGCTTCATGCTTTGAGGAACTTGAGATAGGGTATACGCATTCCTGACACTGCAATGCTCTATATGCTTTTCACCGGCAGCCCGGCTTTCGGATCACGCCGCAGGCAATTCTGGCTCCGGCGTTTCCGGCGGGCTGGGAGGTGAAATCGTCTGTGCCGGCATGGATGATGACCGTTCGTCCGATGATCTCACGCACGGTAAAGCGGCCGGTCAGAAACGCCTGCGCAGCGTACCCGTTGTTTGAAAACAGCGGCGGCATATCCCCTGCGTGGGCGGGATGCGGACAGTTCTCCGGATTGTAATGCCCCTGTGCGTCCCGAAAAGGATCGTCGGCGCTGCCGGAGCAGGTGCCGCCGCTGTGGATGTGAAAGGCGAAAATGCTGCCTTTGCAGCGCGCTCCGGTGTCGGGCAGGCCGGATACCTCGGCGAGCACAAGGACCCCCTGCGGCGTCTGATAGAATCGGACGGTTCCGCGCAGCCGTGGGTTTGCTTCGCCGCCGAAAATGTCAGCACGTGCATCCGGGCCTCGGCGCAATACCGGGAGAAACCGCATAAACGGTTGTGGTATGGGCATAAGATCAAGACTCCTTTTGCTTTAAACAGCATCCGTTTTTGTCCTGTGGACGGTTCCGAACGGATGCTGGGGAGGGGCGTAGACCGAATACAGCTTCAGCGGCCTGTTTCCCGTATTGACAATATTGTGCCATGTCCCTGCGGGAATGATCACAGCGGAATGACAGTCGATATTCCGGCGCTGATTCAGATTTGAGCTGCTGCAGCCTGTCAGCGCCAGACCGCAGCCGCTCTCGATACGAAGAAACTGGTCGACATCAGGGTGAATCTCTGCGCCGATATCCCCGCCCGCCGGGATGCTCATCAGCGTAACCTGAAGGTGCATCCCCGTCCAAAGGGCTGTTCTGAAATTCTGATTTGCATTTGAAACCTCGTCAATATTCACCACAAGCGGAGCTCCGCCATAGTCCCGGATCTCCGCCGGACAGGTCCGCCGACATTGTTTTTCCATAACTCTTCCTCCTGATTTTACTGCCTTGCCAAGCAGATGGCTGTCTCATTCTATGCGAAGAAGAGCCTGTGTGACCGGATGGTTTCCGCTGCTTTGGGTTACAATAGTTTCGGAGGGGTGTTATGGATTTTTTACGGCTCATTTTGATGTCCGTCTTATCGGCGGCGGCTATGTTTGCCATCGCGAAGGTCTCCGGTCACAAGCAGGTGGCGCAGCTGGATTTTTTCGACTATATCAGCGGCATCACCATCGGCTCCATTGCTGCAGAGCTTGCAACCGAGCTGGAAGACCCGTGGAAGCCGCTGACCGCTTTGGCTGTTTACGCCGGAATTGCCGCGGTGCTCAGAGCCGTTACGACCAAGTGCCAGAAGAGCAGGAAGTATATCAACGGAACGCCGACCGTCATTCTTGACAACGGCAAACTGTATCGGGAAAACATGAAGAAAGCGAAGCTGGATCTGAGCGAGTTCATGCTGATGTGCCGACAGGCCGGATATTTCAACCTATGTGATATTCAAACTGCGGTTTATGAATACGACGGCAGATTGTCGATCCTGCCGGTCAGCACTGCACGCCCGGCGACCCCCTCCGATCTGAATCTCTCCCCGACACAGGAGACTCTGTTTACCGAGGTCATCATGGATGGACGCATTCTGGACGAGAATCTGAAACGGATGGGGCTGAATATCCGGTGGCTGCAAAAGAGGCTGAAGGAGCAGGGCTACCAAAGCGCAGACGAGGTGTTTCTCGGGATCTGCGGGAAAGATCACGCTTTGACCCTCTTTCGCGGGGAATAGCAGGTTTGATGTTATTCCAATAGAAAAAATCGAGTGTTCATAATGCAGATCCGTTATGAACACCCGATACGGTGCGAGTGACAGGATTCGATCCTGCGGCATCCTGCTCCCAAACGATCCGGAAAAGCTTTTTCCGGTCGTTTCCAATAGTTTTTAGCCATTTCCGCTCGGTTTCACTTACTCTTTATACCTCTTTGAACCTGCGTTTTCCGGGTGTTCCGTGCGCGTCTGTGGTCATTTATGTGGTCAAAAACGCTTCCCGCCCCAAACCGGTGATATTTCACCGGCCCGGGACGGGAAGCGTTTTGCGTTTCAGGTTGGTTGGATTGTAACTCTGACCGAGGGGTTTTGCCCGCTTTTTCAAATTGCCCCCATCACTCCAAATGCAAGAAGCTGAAAATCGTGTGAATTTATCATTTTCTTGCTATTTCCGACGGAAAGTGCTATCATTATAAACAACGCTGTCAGGTGTTGGAATAGGCCTTGGCAGTATGGCTGCAATAGACCGAATGCTCTGCCGGGCGGCAGAGCATTTTTCATATATCGGTATGGAGGAGATATTTTATGGCTGTCAGTTATAAAAAGCTCTGGAAGCTGCTCATCGACAAGGATATGAAGAAGAAAGACCTGTGTGCAAAGGCGGGCATCAGCCCGGCATCCGTCACCAAGATGGGACGGAACGGCCATGTCACCACGGAGATTCTCCTGAAAATCTGCACTGCGCTGGATTGTCAGATCGAGGATATTATGGAGATTGTACCGGACGCAACAGAAGCAAGTACAAACTGATACCTGTTCGTTTTATGGACGGAAAGCCTGCTGTTTCCGCTGCCGCTGAACCGGCGGCAAAGCAAGAGGAGTTTGTCGCACCCGATGTTAAGGATGGCTCCATTGTTCTGCACAAAGCATTCGGAGAAGGTACGGTCACCAAGA
>JBJEOO010000264.1:0-1511 GCA_051880755.1 Hominenteromicrobium sp. | reverse complement strand
ATTCATGGTTCCCTTTTCGCGCAGAATCTTCGTAAGCGCACGCGTATCAATGCCGCACAGACCGACGACACCGCGCGCTTTAAAAAAGGTGTCAAGATCCCCCTCCGAACGGAAATTCGAGGGCGACTGACACCATTCTTTTACAATATAGCCACGAGGACCGATCATGTTCCCCTCAAAGTCGGAGGGAATAACGCCATAATTGCCGATGAGAGGAAAAGTCTGAACGACAATCTGCCCGAAATAACTCTTATCCGTGAGCGTTTCGAGGTAGCCTGTCATACCGGTTGTAAAGACGACTTCCGCCGTCACATCTCCAGCCGCGCCGAAAGATTCGCCGCAGAAAACCTTTCCGTTTTCGAGTACCAAATATGCTTTGTTGCCCATAACGTTACGTTCCTCTTTCCTGAAATAATCTTACTGTTCCATTTCAAGCTTATCCGCAGCTTGAATTCTGGTCGCGTAATCGCCCGTAAAACAGCCGGTGCACAGCTCCAGCGCGCTTCCCCGGCACGCCTCCATAAGACCGTCCACACTGATGTAACCGAGCGAATCCGCACCGATCTTCCGGCGAATTTCTTCGATCGAAAGCCGGTTTGCAATCAAATTCTTTTCACTGCCGATATCCGTGCCGAAATAGCAGGTGTGTACAAAGGGCGGAGAAGAAATCCGCATGTGGATTTCCTTGGCGCCCGCGCTCCTGAGACTCGCGATTGTTTTTGCGCAGGTCGTGCCGCGGACGATGGAATCATCAACGAGAACGATGCGCTTCCCCTTCACCGAAGCCGCGAGCGGGTTCAGCTTGAGCCGCACGGCGTTTTCACGCTGCGCCTGCGTGGGGAAAATAAAGCTTCTGCCGATGTAATTGTTCTTGACGAAAGCCAGCCCGTAGCGGATGCCGCTTTCACGCGCATAACCCATTGCCGCTTCCAGACCGCTGTTGGGCACGCCGCAGACAAGATCCGCTTCAACCGGATGCTCCTTCGCAAGCATTTTGCCCATGTTGAGGCGCGCCTCATAAACGCTCAGATCATCGATGACCGAGTCGGGACGCGCAAAATAAATATATTCAAAAACGCAGAGGCTTTTCCTCGGTGCAATGGCATAGATCTCGCTGCGGCGGATCCGGCCGTTTTCAATCAGCAGGATCTCGCCGGGCTTCACATCCCGCACAAAGCGGAAACCGCAGCTGTCCAGCGCGCAGGTTTCCGAAGCCACCGCAAGGCCTGTCTCATTTTCACCGATACACAGCGGGCGGTAGCCGTTTGGGTCGCGCAGCGCGACGATTTTGCCGTCACCCGAGAGAATCACCAGAGAGAACGCGCCGACAAGCAGCTTTGCCGCCGCCTTCGCGCCGTCCAGCAGATTGCCGGCCTTCAGCGTTTTGTAGGCGATCAGAGAGGAGATTACCTCGCTGTCGCTTGTTGCGGAGAAATCGAGACCGAACGGCTCGAGCTTCTCCTTGATTTCTCGGGCATTTGTCACATTGCCGTTGTGCACCGTCGCGATGC
>JBJEOO010000263.1:0-6409 GCA_051880755.1 Hominenteromicrobium sp. | reverse complement strand
GTCGTGCAGGATGAGCCGTATCTGATCGGCTCCATCCGCCTGTGCGAGGAGATATCTTTCCGTGAAAGCTACAAAACAGAAGCGCTGAACCGGATTGCGCAGGAAAAATTTGAAGAGTACATCCGCTGGTTCCGGCAGGTTCCGCCGGATATTCTGCTCGGCGTCATGCAGCAGAAGGACAGCGGCAAGCTGGCGGATTTTATTGCCGCCAATATTTCCCTCGATTTTGAACATAAGCAGTGTATCCTTGATGAACTGCATCCGGTGCGCCGGATCGTGCGCCTGAATGAGATTCTGAATGATGAAATTCAGGTGATGACGCTGGAGCGGGAGATCGCACAGAAGGCGCAGGAGCAGATGGATGAAAACCAGCGCGTCTATATGCTGCGCGAGCAGATGCGCGCCATTGCGAGCGAGCTTGGGGAAGAGGATAACCCGCAGGAGGAATCCGATGAGCTGCGTGCAAAGATCGAAGCGCTCCAGCTTCCGCAGACTGCGCGCGAAAAGCTTCTGAAGGAGTGCGACCGTTTAGCGAAAATGCCGTATGGTTCCCACGAAGGGGCCGTTATGCGCGTCTATATCGAGACCTGTATTGAACTGCCCTGGAATACAGCGTCTCCGGAGCGGCTTGACCTTGCGCGCGCGGAGAAAATTCTCAATCGCGATCATTACGGTATGCAGAAGGTTAAGGACCGTTTTCTGGAGATTCTCGCGGTGCGTAAGCTTTCAGACAAGGCGACCGGTCAGATCATCTGTCTGGTCGGCCCGCCCGGCGTGGGCAAAACGTCGATTGCGAAATCCATTGCCGAGGCGACCGGACGCAAGTATGCGCGCGTTTCGCTCGGCGGCGTCCACGACGAAGCGGATATTATGGGCCATCGAAAAACATATGTCGGCTCGATGCCGGGCCGGATTATGGCGGCGGTCAAGCAGACCGGCACCAATAATCCGCTGATCCTGCTGGATGAAATCGATAAGCTGGGCCAGAGCTTTAAGGGCGACCCTTCGGCGTCCCTGCTTGAGGTGCTGGATCCGGAGCAGAACAGCACTTTTCAGGATCACTACATCGATCTGCCGTTTGATCTGAGCCATGTGCTCTTTATCACCACAGCCAATGACGCGTCTGCCATCCCCGGGCCGCTGTACGACCGAATGGATGTCATCACGCTCGGCAGCTATACACACGATGAGAAGTTCCATATTGCTTCCAAATATCTGATTCCGAAGCAGCTCAAAAAGCATGGCATCAAGGCGGCACAGCTCCGCTTTACGCCGAATGCCCTGCACGCCATCATTGAAAACTATACCCGGGAGGCCGGCGTCCGCACGCTGGAGCGTACCATCGGCAGCATCTGCCGCAAGGTCGCAAGGCGCATTGTGTCGGATGAAGCTTTTACGTCGTATTCCGTCAAGGTTTCCAACCTGGAGGAGCTGCTCGGCCCGAAGAAGTATACGAAGGACAACGCGGATAAGCAGGATGAAATCGGTCTGGTCAACGGTCTGGCCTGGACAAGCGTGGGTGGCGAGATGCTGCCGATTGAGGTAGCTGTGATGGAGGGTACCGGCAAAATCCAGCTTACCGGTTCGCTCGGCGACGTTATGAAGGAATCAGCGAATGCAGCGCTGACCTGTATCCGTACCCGTGCGGACCGGCTTGGTATAGAAACAGATTTCTACGCGAAGAAGGATATCCACATACATGCTCCGGAGGGTGCCGTTCCCAAGGACGGCCCGTCTGCCGGCATCGCCATGGCGACTGCGATCACATCGGCACTTTGTAAAGCTCCTATCCTTCACAGCGTTGCGATGACAGGTGAAATCACTTTACAGGGGCGTGTGCTGCCGATCGGCGGCCTGCGCGAGAAATCCATGGCAGCCTACCGCAGCGGAATCAAGACCGTGATTATTCCGCAGCAGAATGTTCCGGATCTCGCCGAGGTCGATCAGGTGGTTAAGGATCATGTGCAGTTTATCCCCGTACGCCGGATTGATGAGGTGCTGCCGCTGGCCATTCCATCGCTTGCCGCAGTGTCCGGCCGGGAGCCGGAGACAAAAATACATGTGGAGCCGCCGCAGCAGCGGCCGGTATCCGCATTCAGACAGTGAGGAAAGCGAATCGTGAATTTTCAATCGGTAGAATTTGAAGCCGCCGCAGGGCATGCGGATCAGCTTAAAAAGTCGGATCTGCCCGAGGTGGTGTTTGCCGGGAAATCCAATGTCGGCAAATCTTCGCTGATCAATAAGCTTGTTAACCGTAAAGCGCTTGCGCGTGTCAGTGCGACGCCCGGCAAGACGGCGACTATCAATTTTTTCAGGCTGCCGGCCTGCCGCCTTGTGGATCTGCCGGGCTACGGCTATGCAAAGGTGTCTCAGAATGAAAAGCAGCGCTGGGCAAAGCTGATGCAGGGCTATTTTGACGATGACCGCCGGATCGCGCTTGTCGTCCAGATTGTCGACATGCGCCACGAGCCGACGGCGGACGACTTTGATATGATCAACTTTCTGATTGAACGTGAGCTGCCGTTTCTGGTTGTCTGCACGAAATGCGATAAACTGAACAAAACACAGCTTGCGGCGCAGAAGAGCTATTTTGCCGCGCTGTTCGGCGAGCATGAAATTGATTTTATTCCGTATTCGTCGCAGACGGGCTTCGGCCTTGAAGCGCTGAAGGAACGGATTGAAGCGGCCGTTATGCGCTGCACGGATCAATAAACAGCAAGTATTTTTTGAAGGGAATGAATGAAAATGTTTGTATCCGATTGCCTGAGTGTGAACGAAAAAGGGCATCTGACCATCGGCGGCTGCGATACCGTAGCGTTGGCCGAGCAGTACGGCACTGCGCTTTATGTGATGAGCGAGGAGAAAATCCGCGATACGTGCCGACGCTACAAGACTTCGTTTGAGCGCTATTATGAAGGAAACGGCGCGCCGATCTATGCCAGCAAGGCGTTCAGCTGCAAGGAAATCTGCCGTATTGTGACCGATGAAGGGCTTGATCTGGAGGTTGTTTCCGGCGGAGAGCTGTTCACGGCACTTGCCGCAGGTG
Organism: Hominenteromicrobium sp.; assembly: GCA_051880755.1. Classification (GTDB taxonomy): domain Bacteria; phylum Bacillota; class Clostridia; order Oscillospirales; family Acutalibacteraceae; genus Hominenteromicrobium. The sequence goes on along the minus strand of JBJEOO010000263.1, from coordinate 3,363 downwards.
TGGATGCAAAGCATATCCATTTCCAGGGCAACAACAAATCGATCCGTGAAATTGAGTATGCCATTGAGAGCGGCGTCGGCGACATCGTGGTGGACAACCTTTCCGAGCTGCACCGCATTGAAAAGATTTCCGCTGAGAAGGGCGTTGTGACAGCCATTTCCATGCGCATCAAGCCGGGCATAGACGCGCACACGCACGAATTTATCCGCACCGGACAGATTGATTCCAAATTCGGCTTTGCGCTGGAGACAGGTGAAGCGTTTGAAGCGGTAAAGGAAGCGGTCCGCTCTGAACATGTAGAGCTGATCGGTCTGCATTGCCACATCGGCTCGCAGATTTTCGATAAATCGCCGTTTGTGCTTGCCGCTGAAGTGATGCTGGCCTTCTACAACAAGATCTATACGGAGCTTGGCAAGCGGCTGACGCATCTGAATCTCGGCGGCGGCTTCGGCATCAAATACAAGGAAGCCGACGCGGCCGTTCCGTATGAGGAGTACATGCAGGATGTTTCGGCAGCCGTGCACGCGGCGTGCGGGAAATACGGCCTTTCGATTCCGAAAATCTATATTGAACCGGGCCGCTCCATTGTCGCGGAAGCCGGCATTACGCTGTATACGGTCGGCGATATCAAAACGATTCCGCAGGTGCGCACTTATGTGGCGATCGATGGCGGCATGTATGAAAACCCGCGCTATGCGCTGTATCAGTCGGATTATACCTGCCTGATTGCGAATAAAGCGGATCAGCCTGCGGATTTCAAGGCGACCATCGCGGGCAAATGCTGCGAGAGCGGCGACCTGATTCAGGAAAACACCATGATCCAGAAGCCTGAAGTGGGGGATATTCTGGCAGTGCTTTCCACGGGCGCATACAACTATTCCATGGCCTCCAATTACAACCGGAACCTGAAGCCGGCCTGCGTGATGATACGCGGCGGCGAACCGCGCGTTATCATCAAGGGCGAAACGTACGAAGATCTGGTACGCAACGACGTGTAAAGTTTTTTGCGGTTTTTTGATTTTGGGTGTTTACTTTTTTGCTTTTGAATGCTAAAATAAAAAAGCAATCGAAACATACAGAAAAGAGGATCGGTTATGAATACAAAGCTGCACGATGAAAATGTTGATTTCCTGTTTGACGCCATTCTGGCACTGGAGAACCGTGAAGAATGCTACCGCTTCTTTGAGGATCTCTGTACGGTTCCGGAGCTGAAAGCGATGTCTCAGCGCATTGCCGTGGCCAGAATGCTGAGCAAACGACAGGTATACAGTGAAATCGTTGCGGAAACCGGTGCATCCACGGCGACCATCAGCCGCGTCAACCGTTCGCTGAATTACGGCAGCGACGGCTACACGCTGATTTTTGACCGGCTGTGGAAAAAGGAAAATAACGAATAATGGCGGGCTACGACGTATTTGCCAGATATTACGACGCCTTAACCGCAAATGTCGATTACGCCGGCAGGGCGGCCTATCTTTCGGAGCTTCTGAAAAGACTGGGCCACCGTGCCGGCTTAACATTGGATCTGGCCTGCGGAACCGGCAGTCTGACGCTGGAGCTTTACAAGCTCGGTTTTGATATTTACGGGGTGGACAGCTCGTATTCCATGCTCTGTGAGGCAAAGGATAAGGCGTATGACCTCAATGCGGATGTGCTCTTTTTATGCCAGAAAATGCAGAATCTGGATCTGTACGGTACGGTTGACACCGTGTTCTGTTCGCTGGACAGCATCAACCACCTGCCCGGCGAGGCGCAGGTGCTCGAGACGTTCCGCCGCGTTGCGTTCTTTATGAACGATGACGGCTGGTTTGTTTTCGACGTGAACACGCCGTACAAGCATGAAAAGGTGCTGGGCAATCATGTGTTCATCTATGACCTGACGGATGTTTACTGTGTCTGGCAGAACCGGTACAACCCGCAGGATCAGAGCGTCGCCATCGCGCTGGATTTCTTTGAGCGGCAGGGGAAAACCTATACCCGCAGCAGCGAGCGTTTTTCCGAGCATGTATACAGTGCGGAGAAAATTACCGATATGCTGACCCGGGCGGGGTTTGACCGCATTGAGGTTTTCGGTGATCTCTCCTTTGAAGCGCCGGAGCCGGACGAGCAGCGGCTGATTTTTGCCGCGCACATCACAAATTCACAAAACGGCGTTTTTGCGGGCGGAGACGCCTGAAGCGCCGCGGAAAGGAAGTATTCCGTTGGACAGAATTATACGCTGTATCACTTCAAACGGCGCCCTGATGGCGTCCGCAATTGATTCCAGCGATACCATTTATACCGCGCAAAAGCTGCATAGCCTGAGCGCGACGGCTTCGGCCGCGCTGGGCAGACTGCTGACAGGCGCATCCATGATGGGCGCGATGCTGAAGCAGGAGCATGCGACGCTGACGCTCCGCATCAACGGCGGCGGCCCGCTCGGTACACTGACGGCCATTTCGGACAGCCGGGGCAATGTGCGCGGCTGTGTGGATGCGCCGGAAACGGAGGTTCCGCTCAAGCCGAACGGCAAGCTGGATGTCAGCGCGGCAGTCGGTACGGACGGGCGTCTCGGCGTCATCCGCAATTACGGAACCGGAGAGCCGTATATGGGGCAGGTGGCGCTTGTCAGCGGTGAAATCGCGGAGGATATTACAAACTATTACGCGGTGAGCGAACAGATTCCGACCGCGTGCGCACTCGGTGTGCTGGTTGATTCGGAATCGAAAAAGGTTCTGCTGGCCGGCGGTCTGCTGATTCAGGTGCTGCCCGGCGCGGCGCCCGAGGACGTAGAAAAGCTTGAAGAAAACGTTGCAAAGCTGGAGCCGGTCACAACCATGCTCGCCAAGGGCATGAGCGTTGAAGAGATGTGTCAGGCGGCGCTCGCGGGCTTTGAGGTCGAGAAGCTCGACGAGATGCCGGTGCACTATGCCTGCACATGCAGCAAGGAGAAGTATCTGAGCGTGCTCGCTACACTCGAGCCGGACGAGATAGAATCCCTGCCGATGCAGGATGGCAGGGCGGAAGCGGTTTGTCCGTATTGCTGCCGCAGGTACTATTTCACCGCCGACGAGCTGCACGGGCTGGCGGAAACGGTGCGCCGCAGGAGAGCGAATCCCGATCGGTAATTTTTTGAAAAAACTTTGAAAAAAGCCTTGACTTTTTCGCGCCTGTGTAGTATTATATACAACGTCGCTGAGAGATGCAACTCAACAAAGCGATGCTGTATGGGGGCATAGCTCAGCTGGTTAGAGCACCTGCCTTACAAGCAGGGGGTCATAGGTTCGAGTCCTATTGTCCCCACCAAAAATGTGGCCCGGTAGTTCAGCTGGTTAGAACGCTAGCCTGTCACGCTAGAGGTCGACGGTTCGAGCCCGTTCCGGG
>JBJEOO010000262.1:0-6464 GCA_051880755.1 Hominenteromicrobium sp. | reverse complement strand
CGCGGACATCGCCGCGGACGAGCGCATCGAAAAGCACGCGGACTGGGCCAAAGCGGTCTCGGCACGCCATCCGGAGATGAACGCGGAAAACGTCGAGCATATCCTGCAGGATGAGGTCGGCGCGGTGTTCGTCAAGGTGCTCGAAGACGCGGGCGTCTACAAGTGCACGCCCGAGGGCCGCACCGCGTTCCGCCGGTTTATCGAGACAATCGGATGAGGAGATCACAATGGCACTTGTAGATTTCAAATATTTCTCGCCCGTGATGGGCATGCAGATGGCGCTTTCGATCATCCTGCCGGAGAACGCGCAGGGCATCGGCGTGGCGGGGGCGGCGGAGGAAAGCACCGCGCCGATCCCGGCGCTGTACCTGCTCCACGGCACGAGCGACGACCAGACGATCTGGGCACGGCGCACGTCGATTGAGCGGTATGTCTCGGATAAGCGCCTCGTGGTCGTCATGATGACAACCCACCTCGGCGCGTACACCAATCAGGCGTACGGCTTCCGGTATTTCGATTACGTCGCGAAGGAGGTGCCGGAGGTCTGCGCGCGGTATTTCAACCTGTCCCGCAGGCGGGAGGAAAAATTCGTCGCCGGGCTTTCCATGGGCGGCTACGGCGCGCTCAAGATCGGCCTCGCGCTGCCGGAGTCGTTCTCGGTTGTCGGCGCGCTGTCCGCAGGCTGCGACCGTCTCGGCCTTCTGCCCGACGCGGTTAAGTCCATGAACAGCATCGAGGAGCTGCGTGCAAAGCGGGATGCGCTCAGCCCGGCGGATTACGCGCGCGGCATGCAGTTCTTTGTGAATTTCGGCTCGCCCGCCGAGTTTGAGCAAAACGATACGGACAACCTGTTCCGCCTCGCGGCGCGCGCGAAGGCTTCCGGAAAGGCGCTGCCGGAGCTGATTCTCCGCTGCGGCACGGAGGATACGCTGGCGCTCGGCCCGAACCGCCGTTTCAAGGCGCATCTCGACGCGCTCGGCATCCCGAACGACTACGCGGAATTCCCCGGCGAGCATAGCTGGGCCTTCTGGGACGAGCACATCCAGTATGTGCTCAGCCGTCTGCCGGTTTGAGCGGAGGACAAGCGTATGACAGAGCTGACGCAGGAGATCCTGCAAAATTACCAGATCCGCAAGACAAAAGCGCAGAAAACGGCGTTTATTGAGCTGATGCAGGCGCGTTTTCCGGAGCTTCGGGTGGAGACAGGCGGTACGCCGAAAAGCCGCAACCTCGTCATCGGTGACGTTAAGACCGCAAAGGTGGTGTTCGCCGCCCATTACGATACCTGCGCGGCGCTGCCGTTCCCGAATTTCATCACACCGAAGAATCCGATGATTTTTGTTCTTTACAATCTGCTTATCTGCATCCCGCTGCTGGCGGTGATGGTCGCCGTCTGCGTCGGTCTGATGCTGCTGACGGATTCGTTCCTTGTCGCATGGCTGGGCATGCTTGCGGTTTTGGCCGCTTTCTTCTGGATGCTTGTCGGCGGGAAACCGAATCAGCATACCGTCAACGACAACACCTCCGGTGTCGTGACGCTCTGCGAAATCCTGCAAGCCATGACACCGGAAGAAAGGGCATGCGCCGCATTTGTGTTCTTCGATTTTGAGGAAGCCGGCATGTTCGGCTCCGCGCTGTTCTGCAAAATGCACAAAGCGGAGATGAAGAACAAGCTGCTCGTGAATTTCGACTGCGTTTCGGACGGCGACACGCTGCTGATTATCCGCAGCAAAAAAGCGCGCGAGGCGTACGGCGAGGCGATCGAGGAGGCTTTCGGTCCCGCGGCGGAGAAAACCGTCCGGCTCGAAAAATCCGCCGCGACGCTGTATCCCTCGGATCAAACGCAGTTTCCCTGCCATGTCGCCGTCGCCGCAATGAAGCGCGCCCGGTTTGTCGGCCTGTATATGGACAAGATCCACACGAAGCACGACACGGTGTTCGACGAACGCAATATCGAGTACCTGACCCAAAGCGCCCGCCGTCTGACCCAAAAGCTTACATAAAGCAAAAACCGCCTGCAAAGAGCAGACGGTTTTTTAATGTCTTACGGTAAATGGAATCCGAACTTACAGCGTCCGGATTCAGCCCTTCTGCACGGCGTCCTTGAGCGGGTCGCTCTTGGTGCCGTCCTCATTGACCTTTTGCATGTTCGGGTAAACCAGCGCAAGGTACTCGTCGTCGAGATGCTCGTCGAGAAAGTACTGGAACGAGGTCGTCGCCGGGATGCCCTGTGTGCGCTCGTTCGCGCGGGTCAGCGCCGCGCAGGAAATAAACGCGTCGAAAATCAGGAATGCCGCGAGCACAATGGTCAGAATGCCGCCGATGCGCTTCGGGATCTTCTCAATCCAGCGCGACATGGCGGGGTAGATGCTTTTCAGCCAGATCAGGCCGAGCATGCCCCAGATTACGCCGAACATCAGGTTCGTGCGGCCGTCGATGTTGAACGGCGTGTCGCTGTAATCCCACGACACCGTTCCGAAGATCATCTCCTGCCCCCAGCTGCACAGATATTCAAAAGCCGCGCCGATCACACCGCTGGCGATAAAAATGACCACGCTGTTCTGTTTGTAGAGCTTATAGAGACAAAGCGTGATGATCGCTGCGCCGCCGCCGTAGATCGGCTGAAACGGCCCGTAAACAAGGCCGACGCGCAGCTCAATGGTGTGCATGATGAAGAACGCCCAGCATTCCTCCAGCACAAAGCCCACAAGGCATCCGATCAGGAAAATCCAGAACAGCTTGGTGAGATTCATGCCGAAGGCAAAAGGACGGTCCTCGGGATTTTCAAAGGTGCCCTCGTATTCGTAGAGATTGCGCGCCTCGCGCTCCGCCTGCCGGCGCTTGCGCTCCTGCGTCGTGATGCGGTAAGCGGAAAGCTCTTTTTCGTATTCCTCGCTGGTCATGTCCGGCGAAGCGCTCAGAAAGCGGCGCTTAAAGAAATTGGACTTGTTCAGCAGCGCCGTATAGCTTTCCTCCGCGTTCTTCTGCGCCTCCCGCAGCTTGTCGTCGAGATCCAGCCCGTCAATGCGCTCCGCCGCGCCGATGGCCCCGCCCGAAACCGCGCTGCCCAGTGCGTCGCGCGCTTCCCGCACGCGCTGCGCAAGCTCGGAAAGCAGCTTGAACTGATGGTTCAGCTTGCGGACGGTAATTGCGGATACGATGACGTCCAGCGCAAGAATGACCAGAAACGCCCCGAGAATGATCCACCCGACCGTGCGGTTTACATAATGCAGCAGAGAAGCAAGCACCGGAATCACAAAGAGCACGACAAGCGTAAAGCATACGCCGCGGATCAGTGCCAGCGGAATGCTGATGTAGCCCTTGAAATTCCATTTGAAGGACGAATAATCGCGCAGGCGGATTTTTTCCGCCTTATGCAGGAGCCACGCGAAAGCAAGCTCCACCAGTATGCTGGACAGGATGCAGAAAAGAAGCGTCGGCAGAACCGCTTTTTCCAGATGCAGCGCGGACAGCAGCGCGCAGGGCAGGGCGATCATCAGGCCGTACTGCGGGCAGTAGGGGCCGTTCAGCATGCCGGGATTCTTGAATTTCCGGTAAACAATCGCGATATACGCGACCTCCGCGGCCCAGCCGCAGAAAGAGGCAAGCATAAAGTACCACAAAAGCTGCCAAATATCGAATGCCATGCATTCATCTCCTTTTTGTTCGGTGTAAGAAACAGTATATCATATTCCGCACCGGCCAACAATACCTAAAACGGCGAATTTCGTCAGAACAGGTCGAAATCCGCAAGGGACGGATACACGGTGCCGTCGGGTGCCGCAGCGCTTTCGGCGTGCAGCATCGAGGAAAGCACGGCCTCTTCGGCGGCCTCCGCCGCGGCGCGGAAGGCGTCGTTCAGCAGCTCGTCGCGCACGAAGCGGCAGTGAACAAAAGGCTCCGCGCCCGCCGGTACGTTCGCGGTGGAAAAGCCCAGCATCACCTCGCCGCTGCCGTGGCCCATGAAGGAGCCGGTCTGCGCAAGGCCCACGCCCGTGCGCCGGAGAATCCGGAAAAGCTGGCGGGAGGAAACCGGCAGATCGGTCGCGAGCACGGTGATAATCGAGCCTTTGTCCGTCTGTGCGGGCGTGAAGGGCGCTTCTGCGGTGCGCCGCAGAATTTCTTCGCCGACGCGGCGGCCGTCGATGACGAGGTCGGCGGTGCGCCCGAAATTCGACTGCACCAGCACGCCTACGGTGAAGCGTTCACCGCCGATCTCAATCAGCCGGGAAGCCGAACCGATGCCGCCCTTCAGCCCGTAGCAGAGCGTGCCTGCGCCCGCGCCGACGCCGCCTTCCTCAAAATCTGCCGAAGCGGTCTCAAGGGCATGGCGCACATGCTCCGCGCGCACGGCGCGGCGGGCAATGTCGTTCAGCGTGCAGTCGTTGCATTCGCCCACGACCGGGTTGACCGAAAAGCACGGCGTGCCGTCCGCCGCGCAGCGGTCGAGCGTATAGCCGACAAGCGCGTCGTGCACCAGCCCCACGTTCAGCGTGTTTGTCAGGGCGATCGGTGTCTCGAGCGTGCCAAGCTCCTGAAGCTGCACGGTGCCGAGCGTTTTGCCGAAGCCGTTGTGGACGTATGCCGCCGCAATGCGCTTGTTGAGAAAAAGGTTGTCACCGCCGGGCAGCACAACCGTGACGCCGGTGCGCGTCCGTTCGCCGCACAGGGTGGTGTGCCCCACCGTAACGCCGGCAACGTCTGAAATTTTGTTCCTTGCCCCGTGCGGCAGTGTGCCGCAGCGGATGGCCGTCTGTTCAATTCCCATATCCGTGTATCCATTCCTTTGCGTGATGATATTTCATTATGCGGCTTTCCGCCGCGCAAGTCAAGATTCCGTACAACAATATGCCGATGGTATTGAAATTCTGCGGGATTTATGGTACGCTTGATGCAGAAATGAACGGGACGCCTGAGAAAGGCGCGAAAGAAAGGATTGGAATCAAATGAAGAAGCTCTTACAGGAATTCAAGGAATTTATCTCCCGCGGCAATGTGCTCGATATGGCCGTCGGCGTTGTGATCGCCTCGGCGTTTACCGGCGTCGTCAACGCGGCGGTATCCGGCCTTGTCACGCCGATCATCGGTCTGTTTATTCCGGATTCCACATTTGCCGAGTGGGCGCCGGGCGGCTTTGCCATCGGCGCGTTTATCAATGCGGTCATCACCTTCCTGATTACCGCGGCGGTCATTTTCCTTGTGATGAAGGCGGTCAACGCGGCGCGCAATATGCGCAAAAAGCCGGAGGAGCCGGCTGCGCCGACCACCAAGACCTGCCCGTACTGCCTTTCCGACGATGTAAAGATCGGCGCGACCAAGTGCCCGCACTGCGCGTCCGAGCTTCCGGAAGAATAAGCGGTTCTCTGAAAGCGGTGTGTCCCGGCGGCGCACCGCCTTTCTTTTTTGACAAGGAGACGGAATGATGAAACAGGATACCATCACGGCCCTGCGCATGGAGCGGCAGTTTCTGACCCGCCCGGCGGAGGAAAACGAATACGACGCACTGTACCGCGATACGCAGCCGGGGCAGAACGTCTATTGGAACGGCTTCGGCCAGCCGCCGACGCTCACGTTCCGCACGGAATTTGACGACAAAGCGTACAATGCGGAGCGGCAGCTCCGCCGCGTGCTCGTCAAGGGCCGGTTTCAGGGCGGCAATCTCGGGTGGATCGGCCGCGAAGACATGGAGCTGTTCGCGTGCGCGTTCCGAAAGCCGCTCGGGAAGCCGACTGCGGAGCAGCTCGCCATTCTGGAGCTGATTGAACGCGAGGGACCGCTGACGATCCAGCAGATCAAGGAGATCACCGGTCTGCTCGTCAGGCAGATCACGCCGGTGCTGCACCGGCTGCAGGAGGCGTTTCTGATCTATGAGGATCAGTATGACGGCGCATGGGACCGGGGCTGGTATCCGTTTGCCGAAGCGTTTCCGGAGACGGACCTGAACAAGTATACGCGCCGGGAGGCACTGGAGATACTTCTTCCGCGCTTTGCGTACCGCCATGTCGTGTTCGACGTCAAAATGGCGAAGTCGTTTTACCGGCTGCCGGAGAAGGACCTGCGTGCAGCCGTGTCGTCGCTCTGCGCAGGCGGCGTGCTGTGTGAAACGGAGGGCGGGTACATGCGCACGGAGGACGCATTATATCTCGAAACATACGAACCTGTGCCGCTGCACTTCATCCGTGCCATGCACCGCAACGACTTCCTCGTGAAGTCGAATGAGCATGTGCTCAAAGAGCGGTTCAGGCCGCTGTGTGAAAATCTCCCGTACGACCACGAGCCGCTGCAGTACCTGCTGGTGGACGGCGAATTCCGCGGCGCGGTTGTCGGGCATTTCCGCAACGGCCCCTATGACCTGAACGACGTCGTGCTCGACGCGCCGGAGCTTGCAGCGCGGAGGGCGGAAATCCTTTCCGCCGTGCGCGGCGTCAATTTCGGCGATACGCCGGCCAGATTTATGGGCGAAGC
>JBJEOO010000261.1:0-28352 GCA_051880755.1 Hominenteromicrobium sp. | reverse complement strand
AATATGAAAACAGGGGATTTGCCCGCGCGGTTATTTCCGAGTGCATGAAAAGAGGACTCGCCCAAGGGGTGAAGGAGATTTCGATATCGGCCTGGGAAGAAAAAACAAGAAGGCTGTATTCCTCTTTCGGCAAAGCGCAGGTGAATCAAAAGGTAAATTATTCGGTTCAGACCACAAAAAACACGGATCAGCCATAAACGGTGCTGCGGATTGCATTGGGCGCATCCGAATCATTAAGGAGGATGAAAATTATGAGTGAAATGAAACTGACGCTGGAACCGGAGCTGGAGGTGCCGTCCGGTATTCCGAGCCTGACGCTCGACGGCATAACAGAGGAGAAGCCGGCGGAAAAGAAGCCGGAGCCGGTTATTCCGAACGAGCCGGTGCTCACCCCGGAGGAGCAGAAGGTTGTCGATGAGTTTGTGGAGAAGATCGATATCACAAGCTCCGCGCTCGTCATGCAGTATGGCTCGGGCGCACAGAAGAAAATCGCAAACTTTTCGGATACGGCGCTCGCGAATGTCCGCACAAAGGATCTCGGCGAGGTGGGCGATGAGATTTCCGATCTCGTCGTCGAGCTGAGGGGCTTTGACGCCAGCGAGGAAGAGGAAAAGGGCTTCTTCGGTTTCTTCAAAAAGCAGTCGAACAAGCTGGAGGGCCTCAAGGCGCGCTATGACAAGGCCGAGGTCAATGTCAACAAGATTGCAAGCTCGCTGGAGAGCCATCAGGTGCAGCTCATGAAGGACATCGTGATGCTCGACAAGCTGTACGAAACCAACCTGGCCTATCACAAGGAGCTTTCCATGTACATCATCGCAGGCAAGAAGCGCCTGCAGCGCGAGCGCTCAACGACGCTCGTCGAGCTGAAAAACAAGGCGGAGCGCTCCGGTCTGGCGGAGGACGCGCAGGCGGCCAACGACTTCGCGCAGCAGTGCGACAGCTTTGAAAAGAAGCTGCACGATCTTGAGCTTACGCGCATGGTTTCGGTGCAGATGTCGCCGCAGATCCGCCTCGTGCAGAACAATGACCGCCTGATGGCGGAAAAGATCCAGTCCACCATTGTCAACACGATTCCGCTGTGGAAGAGTCAGATGGTGCTGGCGCTCGGCGTGGCGCATTCCGCGGATGCGGTGCGCGCCCAGCGTGAGGTTACGGATATGACGAACCAGCTGCTCCGCAAGAACGCGGAAAAGCTCAAGATGAGCACCATCGAAACGGCGCGTGAGTCGGAGCGCGGCATCGTCGATATGGAGACGCTGCGCCAGACCAACCAGTCGCTGATTTCGACGCTCGATGAGGTTGTCAAGATTCAGGAAGAGGGACGTACACGCCGCCGCGAGGCGGAAAAGGAACTGGGCCGCCTCGAGGGCGAGCTCAAGCAGAAGCTCCTCGATATTCGTTCCTGAGCGATTGATCGGATGCTGTGCGGCCGGCGGAGTTTCGTCGGCCGCTTGCGGTATACGGGCCGTGCCGCCCCCGTAGCGCGGCATATTGAAAGGAGAAAAGATTTATGAAAAAGAAGGAAAAAATCAAGGGCCGTGCGGCGGCGATTATCGGCATGGCGGCGCTGATTCTCGTCTCTGTTCCGGTCGGCTCCTGCGTATCCCTGACGCGGGAGCGCGGAAAGGTGACGGAGCTGTACTACGGCTCTGACGACGAATGGGGACTGCTTGCAGACCTTTCGTTCTGCAGCTCGGAAGCGGCGAATCTTGTCACGCTGGCGGGCAAGTATCTCCCGGAGGGCGATGCGCAGGTGGAAGCGGTGCGTGAAGCGCGCAGCACGCTTGAACAGGCGGACACGCCCGGCGAAAAGGCGCAGGCCTTCTCGGCGCTGACCGATCAGGTCAATGCGCTGTACAATACGCTGGAGGAAACCGGGATGAAGCAGGAGGACGCGGCGTACCGCGATGAAATCATCGCGGATTACAAGGCGGATGCGGATTGCGTCAGCCGCAGCGATTACAACGCCCGCGCGGCGCAGTTCAACGAAATTCTGCGCACAACACCGGCCCGGCCGCTGGCATCGCTTGCCGGCATCGAGGAAGTGGAGCCGTTCCGGTAATACGGTCTGAAAGGAGATTGCATTATGGAAAGGAAAAGGATAAGCAGAGTCTGCTTTCTGGTGCTGGCACTGCTTCTGTTGATTCCGCTGGCGGCGCCCGCTTTTGCGTCGGCTATTCCGGATGCGCCGGAGGCCTATGTCTATGACGGCGCCGACGTGCTGACGGCATCGACGGAGAATTACATCAACAGTCAGAATGCTGCGCTCGATGAAAAATGCGGCGCGCAGATTGTATTTGTCACGGTCGATTTCACCGGCGGGTATGATATTGACGACTACGCCTATGAGCTGTTCAACAAGTGGGGAATCGGCGATAAAAAGGAAAACAACGGGCTGCTGTTTGTGCTGTCCATCGGTGCGGAGGATTATTACGCGCTGCCCGGCTCGGGCATTGCGGATGTGTTTACGGGCGGCAAGCTCGATGCGCTGCTCTACGACTATCTTGAAACGGATTTCGCCGCCGGCAATTATGACGCCGGGGTTCGCAAGACCTTTGACCGCGCGCTCGAGATGATGCAGGCACACTATAACATTGCTTCAAATGCCGGGTACTCCGGCTATGAAGAGGCCCGGAATGAGGGTGGCTCCGTTTTTGAGGGCATTTTCCGTGTGATCGGCAAGCTCATCACGCTGGTTGTTATCATTGCTGTGGTCATTATACTGATCCGGCTCTTTTCCGGTCCGCGCGGAGGCGGCGGAAACGGGGGCGGAGGCGGCAGCGGCTTCTGGAACGGTCTGCTGCTCGGTTCGCTGATGAATAATCGCCGGCGGTATTACCGCAGACCGCCCCCGCCGCCCCCGCCGCACGGCGGCTTCGGCGGGCCGCGTCCCCCGCGTTCAGGCGGCGGCTTCGGCGGCGGAAACCCCGGCGGCTTCGGGAGCGGACGCTCCGGCGGCGGTTTCGGCGGAGGCGGCAGCTTCGGCGGATTTGGCGGCGGCGGATCGCGCGGAGGAGGTGCCGGCAGGCGATGAATACGTGGATTCTGTTTGACCTTGACGGCACCCTGACCGACAGCGGGGAAGGCGTGATGAAAAGCGTGCGCTTTGCGCTTGACCGCATGGGCTTCCCGAACGAGCCGGACAGCGCGCTGCGCCGGTTTATCGGCCCGCCGCTGCACAAATCCTTCATGAATTTTTACGGCTTTTCGGAAGAAAAAGCGTTTGAAGCGGTGGAAACGATGCGCATTCGCTACCGCGAAAAGGGCGTGTATGAAAACAGCCTGTATCCCGGTATGAAGGAAATGCTTTTCCGCCTGAGGGATGCGGGGGCGGCACTCTGCGTTGCGACCTCCAAGCCCGCGTATTTTACGGAGATCATCCTGAAGCAGCACGGCATTCACGGGCTGTTTACGCATATTGTCGGCGCCAATCTCGACGGCACCCTGACCGATAAAACCGAGGTAATCCGGGAGGTGCTGCGCCGCATCGGGAATACGTCCGAAGCGCGGATCTATATGGTGGGCGACCGCGAATTTGATATGATCGGCGCACAAAACTGCGGTATTCCCGGCATAGGCGCTTATTTCGGCTACGCCGAGCCGGGCGAACTGGAGCGGGCGGGCGCCGCGTACACCGTGCAGACGGTGGCGGAGCTGGAAACGCTCCTGCTCGGTCGGCTGGAGGCGGAAGCGTAAGGGGGACGCACTGTGAAATTACTGTTCAAGCAAAGATTTTTTTCATGGTTTGACAGCTATGATATTTACAATGAGGCCGGTGAGACGGTCTATACCGTGAAAGGGCAGCTCGCTTGGGGACATTGCCTGAAAATTTTCGATTGCTATAATCGCGAGGTCGGAACCGTGCAGGAACGGATCTTCACATGGCTGCCGAAGTTTGAAATGTATTTCGGCACGCAGTATGTCGGCTGCATCAGCAAGGAGCTTTCCTTCTTCCGGCCGAAATACAACATCGAATGCAACGGCTGGCATATTGAAGGCAACTTTTTTGAATGGGACTACACCATTCTGAATCCTTCGGGACAATGCGTGGCGACCGTGTCCAAGGAGCTGTTCCACTGGACGGACACCTATGTCATTGATGTCCGCGATCCACGGGATGCGCTCTGCGCGCTGATGCTTGTGCTCGCCATCGACGCGGAAAAATGCTCGAGAAACAATTGATCCGGACCTTCCGGGAGCGGCTGGCTCCCGGAAGGTTTTTCTGTGGGGAGGATTGACAGGAGCTTTGCTGCGTGCTATACTAAAACATAGTTGCAGAACGGTGTTGCAAAACAAAGATACCGATCGGAAAGGAGCGTATTATGCCGCCGAAGCCGAAATTTACAAAAGAGGAAATCGCCGCAGCGGCGCTTGCAATCATCCGGAAGGAGGGCGTTGAGGCGCTGACGGCGCGCAGTCTCGGGGCGCGGCTCGGAACGTCTGCACGGCCGATCTTTACGGTGTTCAAAAGCATGGACGAGGTCAAATGGGCGGCGCGTGCGCTGGCCCTGCGCGAGTTTGAGGCATATGCCGGAGATTTCGCGGCATATACGCCTGCATTCAAGAAAATCGGCATGCAGATGGTGGCCTATGCCATCCATGAGCCGGAGGTTTTCAAGCTGCTTTTCATGCAGGAGCATAAGGAAGGCAAGAGCTTTGCCAATACCATTGAGGATCTCGGCGGCATGGCAGACATCTGCGTTTCGCTGATTCAGCGCGATTACGCGCTCACACCGGAGGATGCGGAGACGCTCTTTGAACAGATGTGGGTCCATACCTTCGGACTCAGCGTGCTCTGTGCGACGCGTGTCTGCGATTTCACGGAGGAGCAGCTTGCCGGGATACTCGGCCAGGTGTTTGCCGGTATGCTCATGGTGCTGAAATCCGGTCAAAAGGATCAGTGCGCCATCCAGCCGCAGAAGGATTTCGCCGGCTCGGTCGGTGATCTACCGTATCTGCGGAACTGGGACACCGGAAAAAAGCGGGAGGAAAAGATGTGAAAAAGGTCAATTTGCTGGACGCGGCCCGCGCCGTCGAATCGCTCTATGTCTATCAGAAGATCGGCGAGCTGAACGGCAATATTTTAAGCGTTGTGAATGTCGAGAACCGCACGCTCGATTTTCATGTGCATGAAAGCTCCGACGAGCTGTTTTATGTGCTCGAGGGCGGCTTTCAGCTTGAAACGGAAGAAGGGCTTACCGAGGTGAACGCGGGTGAGTTTGTGATTGTTCCCCGCGGCGTGCGGCACAGACCGGTCGTCACAAAGCTGACGCGGTTTTTGATGATTGAGCTTGCCGGGACGCTGAACAAGGAAAACAGCGGCGAGCTCTACGAGGAGCCGTAAACCGGTGTACGCTCCGCTGTGGTGCGGAGTTGAAAAAGGAGAAAGGAAAAAGACTCGAACGCCCTGCACGGCGGGGAGAAAGGCAAAAAAAGTCGAGCGCAAATCACCGGAAAGCGGTACAATAGCTCTGCGGGGTGATGAAAAGATGAAGGAACAGATTCTGGCGGTGCAGCGGATGCAGGAGTACATCGATGCGCATCTGGCAGAGGAAATCACGCTTTCCGAGCTGGCGCAGGCGTCGATGTTTTCGCCGTGGCACGCATACCGGCTTTTCCGGCAGCACACCGGGCTGACGCCTGCGGAGTATATCCGCCGCCTGCGGCTGTCCCGCTCGGCCATGCGGCTGAAAAGCGGCGGCTGCCGTGTGACGGATGCAGCTTTTGAGCTGGGCTTTGGCAGTGTGGACGGCTATCAGCGCGCGTTTCTCCGGGAATTCGGGTGCAATCCCGGCGAATATGCCCGCACGAAGGTGCCTATTCCGCTTTTCATTCCCTACGGCGTTAAATTTCGGGAACTCAGAAAGGAGACAAGGGACATGAAAGAAGTGCAGAGCGTATTTGTGCAGCTCGTGAAAAAGCCGGAACGAAAGGTGATTCTGAAGCGCGGCGTGAACGCGCAGGAGTATTTTGCGTATTGCGGAGAGGTGGGCTGCGACGTCTGGGGCATGCTGATGAGCATGGATTCCCTCTGCGGCGAGCCGGTATGCCTCTGGCTGCCGGAAGCCTACAAAAAGTCGGGAACCTCCACCTATGTACAGGGCGTTGAAACGGCGGCGGATTACAGCGGCGCCGTTCCGGAGGGCTTTGACGTCATAACGCTGCCTGCGGCGGAGTATCTGGCGTTTCAGGGCGAGCCGTTCCGTGAGGAGGATTACGCGGAAGCGATTACGGCCGTGGAGACGGCCATGGACCGCTACGATCCGGCGGTGATCGGATACCGCTGGGACGACGCAAACCCGCGCATTCAGCTTGAACCGCGCGGTGAGCGCGGCTACATCGAGCTGCGCGCTGTCCGTCCGGCTCGGTAAAATTCCAAAAAGAAAGCGGCGCACGGAGCGGATGAAAGCTTCCGTGCGCCGCCATTTTTTTATTCCGCTGCGCTTTCGTGGAAAAATGCCTTGTTGTAGAGGTAGGCCGGGTCCTGCGGCTTCAGCGCGCCGGCCCGCTCATTGTAAGCGGCGGCGCGCGCCGTATCACCGAGCCGGTAATGGCAGACGCAGAGCTGCATGCAGGGGATATACCCGTAGCAGTCCGGTATGACGAAGCCGCCGGCGGTGTCCTGTCGTTCGGCGGAAAGCGCGTTTTCATACCAGAATACGGCGGCTTTATAGTCATCGCGGTCGAAGAAAAACTGCCCGAGGTCGCAGCAAAGCTCCGCGCGGGGCGGGCCGAAGCGCAGCGCGCGAACCAGAGCGGAAAACGCTTTTTCCGGATCGCCAAGGCGCATGCGGCACTGCGCGAGGTTCCTGCACGCCTCCAGATTGTTTTCCACCCAGCCGTGCCCGCCGTCGAGAAACCGCTCGAATATGTCGGCGGCTTCCGCGTCGCGCCCGTGATACGTCAGCTCGCGCGCGTAGTAAAACTGCTCGCGCGGCGAGAGGGCTTGTCCCTTGGCAAACATCCCCTCAAAGATGCGCAGGTTCCGGTCCGGGTCGCCGGGTCCGGTTTTTCGGTGCGTGACGGCCGCATCGCTGTATACGATATGGCCTGCCGGGGTGATTGCCTCGTGGATCGCGCCCTCCCACCGAAAACCCGCCGCGCGCCGCAGCAGGCGTTCCCGGTAGTAGATGAAAACGGGATTGCCCGCCGCGTCAAAGGCGGTGTTGTAGCGCATCATCACGACGTCCGTCTCGGGGGAGAGCGTTTCCTTGAGCTTCTGCAGAGCGTCCCGGTCGGGCGGCTCCAGCACGTCGTCCGCATCCAGCCACATGCAGTACTGCATGGCCGCCTTGGAAAAGGCGTAGTTTCGCGCTTTTGAAAAATCATCGCACCAGGCAAAGTGAAATACGCGCGCGCCGTATGCTTCGGCGATTTCCACCGTTCGGTCGGTGCTGCCCGTATCCACAAGGATAAGCTCGTCCGTCAGGCCGCGGACGGAATCCAGACAGCGCGGAAGATTCTGTTCCTCGTTTTTTACGATCATGCAAAGACTGATGGTAATCATGACGGCTTGTCCGGCTGTGCGTCAGGCAACGGAGAAGGACACGTCGTCGAGATCCATGCTCTGTTCGCCGTTTGCGTTGACGGTGAATTCGATGCGCGCCTTGACCGCATTCATCGGCGCGGCCGTTGTGATGCCGCGGAAATACGCGAAGCTGCGGTTGCTGTTGACGAGATCCTGCTGCCGCACCTGAATCGTCAGTGCCAGTGTCGCCTGATTCTGCGCGTTCAGATAGAATACCTTGGCGGTGAAGCCAACCTGCGCGCCCTCGCCCCGCGCGAAGAAGGAGAGCTGATGGAAGCAGCCACCCTCCACGTCGACCTCCTGACGAAGCACTGCGTCATCCTTCAGATTGACCGATGCATTGCCGGAATGCACGCGGCCCTGATGGTCCTCCTTCGAGACGAGGCTGGCGTTGTTCGCGGTCCAGCCGGTCGGCACGCTGCCGGTGAAAAGCTCCATGCCGCCGTTGACGATCAATTCGCCTCTTGAGCGGCACGGGCATTCGCAGACGCCTGTCGCACCCGTAGCACCCGTTGCACCGGTAGCGCCTGTCGCACCCGTAGCACCCGTTGCACCGGTAGCGCCTGTTGCGCCGGTTGCGCCCGTGGCACCTGTCGCGCCGACGCCTGTCGGACCGGTAGGGCCTGTTGCGCCGGTCGCACCCGTGGCGCCGGTCGCACCCGTAGCACCGGTTGCGCCCGTCGCGCCCGTGCGGCAGCATACCGCCACACAGCAGGGGCAGTTCTGCCCGCAGCAGAAGCAGAACGGACAGCTCTGCGCTAAACAGCAGGGGCACACCGGGCAGGAGCAGTTGTGTGCCGCACAGCAGGGACAGACCGGATGCGGGCAGCGCTCCCGGTCATCGTCACACTGTCGGTAAATGTTCATGTGAAAAAATCCCCTTTCAATATTCATTGTTTTGCGGAGGCCTCCACAGCCCAGCATATGCGGACAACCCGAAAAGCGTGCAAAAAGAGCGGCAGGCACGAAAACCTGCCGCTCTCTGCGGGTTTGAAGTTCAGATTTTGGGGAATTCACGTTCGGGGTGGACGGCCTTATAGGCGGGACGGATGATCTTGCCGGCATTGATCAGCTCTTCGATGCGGTGTGCACTCCAGCCTGCAATACGCGCACAGGCGAAAATCGGCGTGTAAAGCTCCATCGGAAGGTCCAGCATACTGTAAATAAAGCCGCTGTAAAAATCGACATTTGCCGAAACGCCCTTGTAGATGCGGCGCTTCTCGCCGATAATCTTCGGCGCAAGGCGCGCGACGCGCATATACAGCCCGTATTCGTCGGAGCGGCCCTTTTCTTCGGAAAGCCCCTGGGCGAAGCGCTCCATGATTTTTGCGCGCGGGTCGGAGATCGAGTACACCGCGTGGCCCATACCGTAGATCAGGCCGGCCTTGTCAAAGGCTTCCTTGTTGAGCAGACGCTCGAGATAACGGCTGATCTCGTCCTCGTCGGTCCAGTCCTTCACGTTTTCCTTCATGTCCTCAAACATGCGGACCACCTTGATGTTCGCGCCGCCGTGTCTCGGCCCTTTGAGCGAGCCCAGCGCCGCCGCGATTGCCGAATAGGTATCCGTGCCGGAGGAGGTGACAACATGCGTCGTAAACGTTGAGTTGTTGCCGCCACCGTGCTCCGCGTGAAGCATCAGCGCGATGTCGAGCACCTTGGCTTCAAGAGGCGTGAATTTCTTGTTTGAGCGCAGAATGCGCAGGATGTTTTCCGAGGTTGTCAGCTCGGGCTTGGGCTGATGGATGTAAAGGCTGTGCCCGTCGTGGTAGTGGCGGTAGGCCTGATAGCCGTAGACGGAGAGCAGCGGGAAAATCGCGATCAGCTGAATGCACTGGCGCAGGACGTTCGGAATCGAAATGTCGTCCGGCGCGTCGTCGTAGGAATACATCGTCAGCACGCTGCGCGCGAGCGTGTTCATCATATCGCCGCTCGGCGCCTTCATGATGATATCGCGCACGAAATTGGTGGGTAGTGTGCGATAAAAGGCGAGCTGGCCCGTAAACAGCTCGAGCTGCTTCTGCGTCGGCAGTTCGCCGAAAAGCAGCAGATAGGCCGTCACTTCAAAGCCGAAGCTGTGGTCGGCGGGCATGCTGCGCACAAGATCCTCAATATTATAGCCGCGGTAAAAAAGCTGGCCTTCGCACGGAACGCGCTGCCCGTCCACAATTTTATGCGACCGGATTTCGGAAATATCGGTCAGACCGGTCAGCACGCCATTGCCGTTGATATCACGCAGACCGCGTTTTACGTCGTATTTTGTGTAAAGCTCGGGGTCGATTGCACCGTTCTGCGTACAATAGGAGGCAAGCTCCTGAATTTCAGGCGTGATTTCCGAATAAATCGATCTGGCCATTCAAAACCTTCCTTTCTCTCAGA
The DNA here is from genome assembly GCA_051880755.1 of Hominenteromicrobium sp. Lineage (GTDB taxonomy): Bacteria > Bacillota > Clostridia > Oscillospirales > Acutalibacteraceae > Hominenteromicrobium. The sequence continues at coordinate 18,448 of JBJEOO010000261.1, read as the reverse complement.
CCCCGCGAAACGGGGGAAAACTTGATGTTTGAATTTATTATAGCAGACAAATGAAGTGATTTGGTGTCGAGTCTGTGAATTTTTCATATAAATTATGAAAAAATTTTGACCGACAGCGCAGAAGCTGCGCGGCATATCGTGCCGACCGGCATCGTATGAATAAAAGACGTATGAAGAAAGGGACGGCACGGATATGAGAAAAATTGCGGTGAAGGCTGTATGGATGCGGAAAACGGCGTGGACGCTTTGCGTGGCTGCGTCGGCTGCGCTGTGCGTTTGGTGCGTTTCGGACAATCTCCTCCCGGTTTTCCGGGAAAACGGCGGATCATGGGCGCTGCGTACGGCGGGACTGGCCGCGGCGTCTCCGGCGCCGTCGGCAGCGCCGGAGGTGTATCCGGAGGCGGAAAGCCCGCTGCAGACGCCGGAGCAGGAGGACGGAATCCTGTCCCCGTGGACTGAGCCGAAGGCCGCGCCCACGCCGGACCCGTCGCGTGAAACGGCGCCGGTTGTGGAGACTCAGCTTCTCGGCGGTCAGGAGGTGGACGGCTTTTCCGTGAAGGATACCTCGGCGTCCGGCGTCGACCTGCTTGAGGAGCTGCAGATTGACCCGGATGTGCAGGTGAAGCGGGACGGGTCTCCGGTTGTTCTGCTTTATTCGACGCATACCAGCGAATCGTTTCTGCTCGAAGATACCGATTGGTACTATACGGACGACGATTTCCGCTCCACGGATCCGGAGGAAAGCGTCGTTGCCGTTGCGGCTGAGGCGGCTAAGGTTATCGAAGCAGGCGGATTCGGCGTGATACACGATACCACGATGCACGACTATCCCGCGTATTCCGGCAGCTACCAGCGGTCCATGGAGACGATTGAAAAAAATCTGGAGGCATATCCCACGATTCAGATCACGGTAGACGTCCACCGCGACGCGTTCGGCGAAGAGGAGGATGGCACGCGCTATAAGCCCGTGGCGGAGGTGAACGGCAAACAGGCGGCGCAGATTATGATCCTGACCGGCTGCGATCTTTCGGAGGATCCGCTGTTTCCGGACTGGCGGGAAAACCTGCATCTGGCCCTGCGGCTGCAGCAGAAAGGCGAAGCGCTGTATCCGGGCTTGTTCCGGCCGCTGTTTTTTGCGCAGCGCAATTACAATATGCACGCTTCACACGGTTCTATTCTGGTGGAGGTAGGCACGGAGGTCAATACCCTAAGCGAGGTCAAGTATTCCGGAAAGCTGCTCGGTGAAACGATTCTGGCTGTGCTGAACGATCTGGCGGAGGAATAACCGCGCGCCGCGGCGGGCATACTCGCCGTATGGAGGTGCTTTTATGCGCGGCTGTTTTCATTCCCGTTCTTTTCTGATTTCCTTTGTCTGCACGGTGCTTGCGCTGCTTCTGCTGCTCGGCATGCTTGCGGTGGATGCCGAAGGGCGCAGGCTCAGCTTCAACGATACGTCGCCCGCGGTTGAGCTTGTATACAATGCGGACGGCACGGCAGACCTGCTGATCCATGCGTTTTCCCTGAACCGGCGCGTGCGTGTGACCGGCTTGGTGAAGATGTGGCACTTCATCGCCGATTTTTTCTGCATCCCGCACGGGCGCTTTCCGCAGCAGGCGGAATAGAGAATACAAAGCTCTGCCGGAGCCGCCTTGGAGACTCCGGCAGAGCTTTGTATCGGATCGCTGCCCGAATCCGTTATTCCACGGTAATTTCGAGCGAGGAGCAGAAGGTAAGAACGATGAAGAAATTGCTGATTGTTTCCGTATGCCCGGAGAAAACCCGGTGGCCGTCGTCCGTGACAATATACTGCACGGTGAGCGTCTGCCGGTCCTCATAATAACCGGGCACCGCATACGTCAGATCGAGCGTATAGGAGCCGTCGTCCGCCTGTGTGGCCGTGAGCCATTCTTCAAAGCTGCAGCCGCCGAGGCCGTCGACCTTGGTGATGTAAAGCCGCCCGTCCTGATCCACGGCGCCGATGCTTTCAAGCAGTTCGGCGGCCACGGCATCGTCAAAATAAACCTCCGTGGCGGCAAGCAGGTCCGCGCAGGTTCGGATGTCGCCCGCGTCCGTCGGGTACAAGGGCGTCTCGCCGGAGCTTGTGCGGGCCGGGTATCTGGACCAGTCGCTGTAAGCCGGATCGATTTTGCCGTTGCGGTTGTAAAACCAACCGGTAAAGAAGATGCGGGCGGCTTCCAGCGCATCCTGCAGCTCTTCCTCAGTCAGGGACGGCGCCGTGGGCATTTCCGTGGGTTCCGGTTCCGGCGCGGCGCTTTCCGGCTCCTGCGGCGCCGCAGTGGGTGTGGGGGAGACCGTCGCGGTCGGTTCCGCGCCGGTGCTTTCTGCGGCAGCTTCGCTGAGGAACAGCAGCAGACTGGAGCATCCGGTGAAGGAAAACAGTACGGCGGCAAGCAGCAGCGCGCACAAGGCGCGCAGGAGAAGCCCGGATTTTCTGTTCATAACGCAGTCCTTCCTTTCCAAAAACACAGGACATATTTATAATATCAGTATATCAGAGCGGAGCGCTTCCGGCAAGTGCGGCCGGCGGGGATTATTTTCATGAAACCGAAAAAGTTCGTGATTTTTTAACAAATGTATAGTATAGTATGAGATAAACAGTATGATGCGGGCGTTTTTTGCCCGAAAAATGAAAAAGAGGTTGATTTTGAATGGCAAAGAAACAATTCAAAGCGGAGTCCAAGCGGCTTCTGGATCTGATGATCAATTCGATTTACACGCACAAGGAAATCTTTCTGCGCGAGTTGATCTCCAATGCCAGCGACGCCATCGACAAGCTGTATTATCAATCGCTCGGAGACGGCGGAACGGGTCTCAGCCGCGACGATTTTGAAATCCGCATCGAGGCGGACAAGGATGCGCGTGTGCTCCGCATCCGCGACAACGGCATCGGCATGACGCAGGAGGAACTTGATCAGAACCTCGGCGTTATTGCAAAGAGCGGATCGCTCAAGTTCAAAGCCGAAAATGAAAAGACGGAGGATATCGACATCATCGGCCAGTTCGGCGTCGGCTTCTATTCCGCGTTTATGGTCAGCGACCATGTCCGCGTGGAGTCCAAGGCCTACGGCGGCGAGCAGGCGTACTGCTGGGAATCCGACGGCGCAGACGGTTATACAATCCGCGAGTGCGAGAAAACGGAGCACGGCACGGAGATTACGCTCCACATCAAGGAAGACACCGAAGAGGAGAAGTACAGCGAATTCCTCGATACATATCAGATCCGCACGCTCGTGAAAAAATATTCCGACTATATCCGTTATCCGATCCGTATGGAGGTCGAAAAGACCCGCCGCAGAGAGGATGCGAAGGATGACGAGGAAAACGCATACGAACACTATTTCGAGCTGGAAACGCTCAACAGCATGGTGCCGCTCTGGAAAAAGAACAAGAACGAGATCACGCCGGAGGAATACAACAACTTCTATAAGGAAAAATTCTATGACTGGCAGGACCCGCTGAAGGTGATTCACACGGCGGCAGAGGGTACCGCAACATACAATGCGCTGCTCTTCATCCCGCAGAAGGCGCCGATGGATTATTACTCCCGCGAGTATGAGAAGGGCCTGCAGCTCTATGCGTCCGGCGTGCTGATTATGGAGAAATGCGCCGATCTGCTCCCCGATTATTTCGGCTTTGTCAAGGGCCTTGTCGATTCGCAGGATCTTTCGCTCAACATCTCCCGCGAGATGCTCCAGCATGACCGTCAGCTCAAGCTGATTGCCGGACGCATCGAGAAGAAGATTTCCTCCGAGCTGAAATCCATGTGTGAGCATGACCGCGAGAGCTATGAAAAATTCTTCGAGAACTTCGGCCTGCGCCTGAAGTACGGCATGTACGAGAATTACGGCGTCAATAAGGACAAGCTCAAGGATCTCATCCTCTTCAGAACCTCCTCCGGCAAAATGCGCACGCTGAAGGAATACGTTGCGGATATGAAAGAGGAGCAGACCTGCATCTATTACGCAGCGGGCGAAACGCCGGAGCGCATCGCGCATCTGCCGCAGACCGAAGCGGTGCTTGACCGCGGCTTTGAGGTGCTGTACCTCACCGACGACGTCGACGAGTTCGCGCTGATGGTTCTGCATGAATATGAGGGCAAGGAATTCAAAAACGTTGCCGCCGAGGATGCGCGCGTGCAGTCCGAGGAAGAGAAGCAGGCGAGTGAGAAGCGCGCGGAGGAGAATAAGTCGCTGCTCGAAAAGATGAAGACGATCCTCGGCGATCAGGTCAAGGAGGTTCGCCTTTCCGCTTCGCTCAAGAATCATCCGGTCTGCATCACGACGGACGGCGCCATCTCGATGGAAATGGAAAAGGTGCTCAATTCCATGCCGGGCGCAGAACAGAAGGTCAAGGCGGAACAGATCTTTGAGATCAATGCGGAGCATCCCGTTTTTGAAACACTCCGCCGCTTTGAGGGCGATGACGAGAAGCTGAAGAAGTACACCGAAGTGCTTTACAATCAGGCTCTGCTGATCGAGGGACGCTCAATTGAGGACCCGGTTGCCTATGCCAACGCCGTGGCGGAGCTGATTGCACAGTAAAAACACAGAGGGGTATAGAGAATGGCTAAAACGAAAAAGCGGAACTGGACGCGGCTGTTCGTCATTTTTGTGCTGATCAGCTTTATTGCGCCTTTGGGCTATCTGGTCTGGAGAATTGCCGTGGGCGGTCCGGCCGACGATGTGGGCAGAGGCAGGCAGGATTATGTCCTGATGCTCCTGCAGTGCCTGCTCGGCATCGCGGCGATTCTGGTGCCGGCGCGCCTGATGCGGCGCTGGGATATCGAGATACCGCGCGTCATGTTTCTGATGTATATCGCGTTTCTGTACTGCGCGATCTTTCTCGGTGAGGTCCGGAGCTTTTATTACAACGTGCCGCACTGGGATACGGTTCTGCATACGTTCAGCGGCGCGATGCTCGGCGCGCTCGGCTTTTCCATGCTTGCGATTTTCAACAATACGGAGCGCATTCCCCTGAACCTTTCGCCGGTGTTCATCGCGGTCTTTGCGTTCTGTTTCGCGCTCGCGCTGGGCGGCGTGTGGGAAATCTATGAGTTTACCATGGATTCCGTATTCGGCACGAATATGCAGAAGTTTGCCCTGAACGACGGCACGCCGCTTGTTGGTCAGGCCGCGCTCAGCGATACGATGAAGGACATCATTGTGGACGCGGTCGGCGCGCTGGTGATGAGCGTCATCGGCTATATTTCGCTCAAATACAAAAAGGGATGGGTTGAAAAGCTCATGATCCGCATCGGCCGCAGAAAGCCGCGTGCGGAGGACGAAAAAGGAAAGGAGTAATCCAAATGAACCGGCAGTACGATTATAATAGACCGCCGTATCCGCAGCCGCCCTGTCCGCCATACGGCGCCGGCGGCTGGTATACGCCCGCGTGGGCAGACCCGCAGCGGCTTGAGCAGAAGGAAATGCGCCGTGCGGCCTCGCGGCTTTCCTTTGCCGTACTGGCTTCGCTGCCGATTCAGATGCTGCTCTCCATAGTGGCTTCGCTGCTGCTGTCCGTCTGCGGGGTGGATGTCTACGGCTTTGATCCCGACAGCATCGGCGGCTTTCCGGCAACGGCGTATTATCTGATTTCCTCCATCGGCTCGTTCGTTTCGATTGTCCTGCCGTTTTCGTTCTTTCTGTTCCTCGGAAAGCGGCGGCTCAGCGATACGATTCTGGTGGAAAAGACCGGTGCGCTGAACGGTGTGCTGCTTGTTTTTGCGGGCCTGTTTGTCTGCATGATCATGAACATCCCGGCCAACTGGATCTCCCAACTTCTGGAGGGCGCCGGACTGAACGGCGCGGTGAACACGGAAAGCTTCACGGTGGGTTCCGTCACGGATCTGATCACCATGTTCCTTGCCATTGTGCTGGTTGCGCCGGTCACGGAGGAATTCGCGTTCCGCGGCGTCACGGCCGCGGTTATGCGCCGCTGGGGCGACTGGCCCGCCGTACTCTTTTCCATGCTGATTTTCGCCATGGCGCATTACAGCTTCCAGTCGCTGCCGGTTGTTCTGATGGGCGGCTTCGTGATGGCGCTGCTGTATGTGCGTACGCGGAACATCTGGATCAACATCTTCGTGCATTTCCTCAATAACCTGATTGCCACGCTGCCGATTGCCGTTGAGTTTCTGTTTGGCAGCGAAGCCGCACAGCTTGCGGACAGCATCGCTTTTTTCATGGTTATCGGTCTCGGAATCTCCGCGCTGACCATTCTGCTCGTGCGCCATTTTACGGGGCACCCGGTGTTCCGCGGCCCGATGCAGCCGGGCATTCCGGTGCGGAACAAGGCGATGCAGCTCGTGGTCAACCCGGGCTTTATCACCTATTTTGTCTGCTTCATCGCCATGGCGGTGATTTCGCTGTATGCCGTATAACGCGATGAAAAACCGGGCGTTTGTACCTGAACGCCGGTTTATGGAGGCGGCGCTTGCGCTGGCGGAGGAAGCGTTTTCCGCAGGCGAGGTGCCTGTCGGCGCAGTTGTCGTCCGGGAGGGCGAAATTATCGGGCGCGGCCGGAACCGCCGGGAAGCGGATCGGAACGTGCTCGGACACGCGGAGCTCGAAGCCATGACGGCGGCGGCGCAGACGCTCGGCACCTGGCGGCTGGACGGCTGTGCGCTGTATGTCACGCTTGAACCGTGCCCCATGTGTGCGGGCGCGGCGGTCAATGCGCATGTGGAGCGGATTATTTACGGTGCGGAGGATGAGGTGATGGGCGCCTGCGGCACGGCGGTGTCCGTCATTGACCTGCCCCGCGCTTTCAGGCCCGCGCTCTACCGCGGCCTGCTCGCCGAAGAATGCGCTGCCCTTCTGCGGCGCTTCTTCAGGGAAAAAAGAACGCAGTAAACAGCTCCTGCGGCGCTCCTTTTTCGGAACGCGCGGGGTAACGGACAGGGAGGTTTTTTATGGCAATCGGTATTGTGCAGACCAGCACCGGAGCGGTTTCCGGTGTGAATTTAAACGGCATCACCGTCTTTCGGGGCATCCCGTATGCCGCGCCGCCGGTGGGGGATCTTCGCTGGCGCGCGCCGCAGCCGGCCGCTCCGTGGGACGGTGTACGCGCCTGCACAGCGTTCGGCGATATGTGTATTCAGAACGGCGGCTTTGTCGGTATGGATGCGTTTTTACATCATCCGCAGAGTGAGGACTGCCTGTATCTGAATATCTGGACGCCTGCACAGTCGGCCGGAGAGAACCTGCCGGTGCATTTCTGGGTGCACGGCGGCGCCTTTCAGGGCGGTCTGGGCGATGAACCGCTGTATCAGGGCGTGCCGCTCGTCGAGCAGGGCGAGATCCTCGTCACCATCAACTATCGTCTCGGCGCGCTCGGCTTTCTTGCACATCCGGCGCTCACGGCGGAGGATCCGCACGGAACGAGCGGAAATTACGGTCTGCTCGATCAGATTGCCGCGCTGCGCTGGGTGAAGCGCAATATCCGCGCGTTCGGCGGCGATCCGAACCGCATCACGATCAACGGACAGTCGGCAGGCGCGATGAGCATTGCCGTGCTGCTGGCTTCACCGCTGACAAGCGGCCTGTACAGCGGCGCGATTCTGCAAAGCGGCGGCCCGCGCCCCAACACCTGTACGCTGGAGGACGCGGAAGCGTTCGGCACCGAGCTTCAGCGGAAGCTGGGCTGCGCGGATGCGGCGGCGATGCGTGCGCTTCCGGCGGAGACGATTCTCGCGGCGACCAAGCCGGTGCCCGGCGCGCCGCTCGCCTTTCTGCCGGTCGTCGACGGTTATGTGCTGCGGGAGGATCCGTACGACGCGTTCTGCTGCGGGCGGATCGGCCAAGTGCCCGTGATCATCGGCTCCAATGCGGATGAGGGCCTGTTTGCACCGGTTAACGGCGCGGATTTTGAGTCGTTCTCCGAGGATGCCAAACGCTATTTCGGCGAGGACTACGCGGAATTCTGCGCGCTCTATAATTTCACGCCGGAGAATTTTCACCGTGCCGCGCTGGATGTGCAGCGTGACTTCGCGTTCGTGAACATCCGGCATGTGCTGCAAACGCTGAGCGAGACGCATCCCTGCCCGGTTTATCAGTATTATTTCACGGAGCCGATTCTGCTGCAGGACGGCACCTTCATCGGCGCCACGCACTCTGCGGAGCTGTTCTATGTGTTCGGCACGCTGGATGTGCTCGGCGGCAGTACGGTTGAGGGGGAACCGATGCAGGTCAAAAAAGAGCGCCCGCAGTACGCGCTTTCGGCGCAGATGGGGCGATACTGGGTCAATTTTGTCCGCACGGGCGATCCGAATGCGCCGGGGCTGCCTCAGTGGCGGCCTGCGGGAAACGGCGAATATATGCATTTCTCCGCAAACGATGTGATGTGTGAGCAGACCCGCCGCCCGGCGCGCATTTCCTTTCTGGAAAAGCATTGCCCGGCGTAAAAGGAAGGCGGAAAAAAGTGAAGCAATGCCCCGAACCGGAATCCGTACCGGCTCGGGGCAAATGATATGCGAAATCGGGAGGTTAATATGGAGGAGAAAAAACGTACGCAGCCGGGCGGGCTGACGGTGCTGGAATATCCGTATATGTATGATGCGTGGCATGTGGATCCGGATGATTTTTCGCGTGCGGTTTCGTCGCGCAGGGCGTTTTCCGGTGCGCCGCGCTCCGTGGATTATTACCGCCGGAACGGCATATATGAAAGAGCGGGGCTGCCGTGCACGGTGGAGGAGATCACGGGCGGGCCGTATCCCGCGCTGGAGCCGCATCAGGCGATTCCGCTCCATTTTGCCGAGGCTGCCCGCAGGGCGGCGGAGGAAAACCGAAAGCTCCTGATTTCTTCCGGCTACTGTGCGTTTGCGCCTGCGGTGCTCGGCGGCCTTCAGCAGGCGCTGGGGCCGGACAAGCGCATCGGCGTGGTCTGGATGGACGCGCACTGCGACAACGTCCTTGTGGAGGAAACCGACCGTTCCGATCTTCGCTTTGTCGGCTTTCCGATGTCCGTCATTGCCGGCCAGACCATGCAGGACTGGGGCCGTACATACTGCCGCATGACGTGCCCGTGCACGGCGGAGGAGATTCTGCTCGGAGACGGTCACTGCAGCGGTGAGGAGGAGTTCGGCAATCTCCGGCGCGCGGGGATCCGCCGTGTTCTGCCGGAACAGTTTGCGGATGCCGCGTACTGGCGTGCGCAGGCGGAATCGCTTGCGGCGCGCGTGGACGCCATTTACCTGATGGTGGACGTGGATATCCTGAAATTCGAGTATATCCCCGCGTATTTCTGCTATGAACCGGGCGGACATGCGCTCAAAACCGTGCAGGAAAATATCCGCGCGGTTATGCGCACCGGAAAGGTGGCGGCCTTCTCCTGCTTCTGCGTCGATTTTGACAAGTACGAACAGGGCGGCGAAATCACCTACCGCAGCGCCGCAGGACTGATCGAAGCCGGTCTGGAAGCGTGGGCATAGCGGTCTCTGCGCACAGCAAACGCCCCGAGCCATGGGAATTCCCAACGGCTCGGGGCGTATTTTTGTCTTATAGCTCCGGGATGATGGCACGGATGCGGGGCTTCAGCCCGGTGCCGGGATGCTCCTGCTGGCGGTAGATCTGGCCGTCATAGGCGGGCAGATCGTTGCCCTCGACGAGCACCGGCCCCTGCGGGGTGATGCCGACATCCCAGCCGACATACCGCATGCCCGGGCGAACCTTCGCCGCCTTTTTGCACAGCTCCAGAGCCTCCTGATAGCACGGGACGCGGAAGTTGATGAAGCTGCAGCCGGTGTCGGGATGCACGTCGAAGTATTCACCGGTTTTATCCGAAATGGCCGGGCGGCGCACGACGCCGTCCTCGCAGACCAGCGCGGAAAAGCCGCCGCTCGTGGTGTTGTCCACATATGCGCCGCCGCGTCCGGTGCGGATGAAGCAATAGAGAACATGAACCTCTCCGGCTTTGTCGGTGAGCGTGACGACGCGCATCGTATTGAGCGAGGAGGGGTACAGCGCCCGCATGTCCGGGTGCTGGGTGAGCGCTTCTTCAACCAGGAAGAAGCCCTTGCCCGTCCATGTGTCGTACAGCTTTTTCACCGCGTCCGGAGCAGTCAGGTCACACTCCGTGCTGTTGAACCGTTCAACCTCCAGCCCGCCGAAGCCGCCCGGCGCCTTGACGAATACGGTCGGATGCGCGTTCAGAAAGCCGGCGAGCGTCTGCGCGGTTGCGCGGCGCAAGTCAAGAAATTCGCGCCCGAGAAAAGGCGCGAAGCTTTCGCAAAACAGAATTTTATCTTTGAACACCGCAATATCGGCCGGGTCGTTTACAAGGCGGGTCAGCCGCCAGTTGTCCTGCATCGTGAAGAAGGTTTTCCGGTCACGGTGGCGGCGGATATGTACAAAGCCGAAAATATGGTAGTCATAAAACCCGACGTTGTACAGCGGAATACACAGCAGCATGTCAAGCAGAATCAGGGCGGACGGCATTCGCGTCTCCTTTTTCACGTCCCGCACATAAACCATCATACGGTGAAAGTCAAACCCGCGAATGCGGCGCATCAATAGTTCAAATTTTAGCATTTTTTCACAAACCTCTCAAGCTTTTTCAAAAATTCCGTAAGAATAATAGCCATATCATCAGTATACAGAATCAGCCGGCAAAAGTCCAGCAAAATTATTACGAATTTCTTGCAAACAAAACACAAAAATCCTTAATATTTTGTTTTGCGCATAAAAATTGCCGCATCGGGGTTCCGATGCGGCAGGCTGAAGGCTTTGTTAAGGCTTATCGTCGTGCGCCGGCGTTTCCGAATCCGGCGTCACGGAGATGCGTACGCGGGCGGCACGCTGATATTCGGTTTCTTCCACGACAACATGCAGATTCTCAAAATCAAAGCTGTCTCCTTTTTCCGGGATTCGGTCAAGCTGCTCAATGACCCAGCCGTTGATGGTGGACGCTTCTGCTTCGGCATCGATGCCGAAAAACGCGAACATCTTGTCGAGATCGGTGGAGCAGTCGACAAGGTATTCATTTTCGCCGACCTTCTGAAACGCTTCAACAATTTCGTCGTGCTCGTCCCAGATCTCGCCGACCAGCTCTTCGATGATGTCCTCAAGCGTCACAATGCCCTCGGTGCCGCCGAATTCATCGACGATGACCGCAAGATGGGACTTGTTCTGCTGCAGAAGCTTCAGAAGTGCGGAAATTTTCATGGAGGGCGGAATGAACTCGACGGGCTTGATGATGCTCTCGAGCGATGCGCCGCTGCGGATCACATAGTTGTGGAAATCCTTTTCGTTGATGATGCCGATGATGCTGTCGATGGTCTCTTCGTAAACGGGCAGTCTTGAAAAGCCGGTCTCAATAAATAGCTGCGCGATTTCCTCCACGTCGCTGTCGGCGGCTACGGCCTCCACATCGACGCGCGGGGTGAAAATGTCGATCGCCTCAAGGTCGTCAAACTCAATGACGTTGTGGATCAGCTCGCTCTCGTTTTCGTTGATGCCGCCCTCGTGCTCCGCTTCTTCAACGATTGTGAGCAGCTCGCTTTCGGAAATCGTGCGGTCGGAGGAGACCTTCAGAAACTTGCCGACCAGCTTTTTCAGGCCGACCAGAAGGATGTTGACGGGCTTGAAAATGTAATTGAGCGCGTTGATAATCGGCGCGGAAAACATGGCGAACGCTTCCGGCGATTCCTTTGCGATGCTTTTCGGCGTGACCTCTCCGAAAATGAGGATGATGACGGTCATGGCGACGGTGGAAACCGTCGGGCCGTTGTCGCCGAACAGCGAGATAAAGAATACGGTGGCAAGCGACGACGCGCCGATATTGACGATGTTGTTGCCGACGAGGATGGATGAGATCAGTTCGTCATAGTTGTCGGAGAGCTTATACGCGAGCTTGGCGCGCTTGTTGCCGCCTTCGGCCAGATTTTTGAGCCGTATGCGGTTCAGCGAGGAGAACGCCGTCTCGGTTGCCGAGAAGTATGCCGACAAAATGACCAGGATGACTAACGCAATGATTAACCCTGTACTGTGACTGTCCATTTGAGAAAAAATAACCTTTCTTTCTTACATTGGTTTTGCCGCGGCCATGTGCCGCCTGGCATGTATGATGTATTATCATAGCATATTGCGGCATAAATAGCAAATTGTTTTTTGTTAAGCGCCTGTAAACACGGCACTTGAAAAACAGCCGCCGTTCCTGTATGATACAGGTGAACCGCAATTTGCAGGCCGCGCTGCGGCTGGCTGGAGGAATATCGGGTGGAGAAAAAATCAGGGATTGTTAAAAAGAGCTTTTGGGACGGCGCTCTCAAGGGCCTGTTGTTTTATTTGCTGGGCAAATATGCTTTTTCGGTATTTGCTTTGGATTCACTCCAATGGATTTTGGTTTTGGCTGCCGGCTGCGGACTTTTTTCCAATGTGTTCTTTATTATCCATCTCAGAAAGGAAAAGAAAAACAAGCGTATTGCGCTTTATTTTCTGTGCGGAATCCTCTGGCTGGTTCTCTTTGCGGCGGCTGTATTTATCATTTATATGATGGTTTCCGTTCACCTTTTTCCGATCCGGACACTGAATGCCGCGGATGGCATGGTTTATTTGCTCGTGCAAGGTGTGTTTTTTGGCTTCTGCGGATTCGGACACTTTTGTGCGTTTCTTCTTTTTGTAATCAGAAATATGCTGGACAGAAAGAAACATCAGGAGGAAAATACGGGGAGATCGGTCTAAGATGAAAAAGAAAATCAATATCGGAATCGTGGCCCACGTTGATGCGGGCAAAACAAGCCTGACGGAGCAGCTCCTGTTTCACGGCGGAGCGGTGCGCACGGCCGGCGCGGTTGACCTCGGTACGGCGCAGACGGACACGCTCGCGGTTGAGCAGGCGCGCGGCATCTCGGTCAAAACGGCGGACGCCGTGCTCGAGACGGAAACCGCCGTCGTCAACCTGATCGACACCCCGGGGCACGCCGATTTCATCAGCGAGGTGGAGCGTGCGCTTTCGGTGCTGGACTGCGCCGTGCTCGTCGTCTCCGCCGTGGAGGGCGTGCAGGCGCAGACGGAAATCCTGTGCGGCGCGATTCGGAAGCTCGGCCTGCCCTGCGTGGTATTCGTCAATAAGCTCGACCGCGCGGGCAGCGATTTTGAAGCGGCGCTGCGCGATCTGCAGGAGCAGTTTCCCGACCGTGCGCTGCTGTGCGTCCGCCGCCCGGAAAATGAGGGCACACTGGAAGCCGCCGCAGTTGCGGACACGGACTGCCTTGAAAATGCCGTGATGCTTGCCGGGGACGAAGCGCTGCTTGAGCGCTACCTTGCGGGTGATATACCGAATTTTCCACAGACCGTGTGCGCCGCGGTGGAAAACGGCGCGGTTCCGGTGCTCTGCGGTTCCTCCAAAACAGGCGCGGGCTGCGCGGCGCTGCTCGATTTTCTCTGTACCTGCATGCCCGCAGCGCCGGAGACGGACGGGGAATTCTGTGCCCGCGTGTTCCGCGTGGAGCATGATAAGCTGCTCGGCAAGCTCGCGCATGTGCGCATCTTTTCCGGCTCGGTGGAGCCGAGGCAGAGCGTCTTTCTGCCGCGTCTCGGCGAAGAGGAAAAGGTCGGCGGTCTGCGCCGACCGATGGGGCGGAAGCAGGCGGATATGCACAGGGCCGCTGCAGGCGAAATCGCCGTGCTGTTCGGGCTTTCCGGGGTGCGCGCCGGGGATGTTCTCGGGCGGGGTACGCCGCCGCGCGCGGAGTCCGCACTTGCGGTGCCGCTGCTGACGGTCAGGGCAGAGCCGGAAAAGCCGGAGGAGCAGGCGGCGCTCGCTGCGGCGCTGACCGCTCTGGCGGACGAGGACCCGATGCTGCAGATGGTCTGGATTCGTGAAAAGCAGGAGATTCAGCTCAGAATTGTGGGGCGGATCCAGCTTGAGATCCTCGGGGAGCTGCTTTTTGAGCGTTATGCGCTGCGCGCGAAATTTTCCGCGCCGTCCGTCATCTATAAGGAAACGCCCGCGAAAGCGGGCGAGGGCTACGACGCGTATCTGATGCCTAAGCCCTGCTGGGCGATCCTGCGCTTTCGGATTGAGCCTCTTCCGCGCGGATCGGGGCTTGTCTATGAATCGAAGGTGTCGCCCGCGCAGCTTCTGTACCGCTATCAGAACCATGTGGAGACGGCGGTGCCGGAGGCGCTTTTACAGGGCCTGCACGGCTGGGAGGTTACGGACCTCAAGGTGACGCTTACGGAGGGCGGCTATCACCATGTGCACACGCACCCGCTCGATTTCTTCGTCTGCACGCCGATGGCGATTATGGACGGGCTGCGAAACTGCGGCACCACGCTGCTCGAGCCGATTCTGCATGTCAAAATGACGTTTGACCCCGCGCTTTCCGGGCGCGTGATCGGACTGATTCAGAATGCACGCGGCACGCTTTTGGACCAGACCGTGCACAGCGGCCGGCAGACGCTGACCGCCGAAGTGCCCGTGGCGGAAAGCCTGGAGCTGCCGGTGGACTTTGCAAAGCTGACCTCGGGCCGCGGCATGATGGCGGCCGCATTTTCGCATTACGCGCCCTGCCCGCCGGATTTCATGGCGGAACGGGAAAGAATAGGGACAAACCCGCTCGACCGGGCGAAATATATACTGGAAAAACGAAACGCACTGTCAGACTGAACACGGCTTTTGGAAAGGAGATACCCTATGAATTACACGGAGAATCAGATTCTGCCCGAGCGCGCGCTTTTGGTGTCGCTCGATACCGGCGAATACGACGCGGAAAGCTCGCTCGACGAGCTTTGGGAGCTTGCGAAGAGCGGCGGCGCGGAGCCGGTCGCCACGATGATGCAGAAGCGTCCCACGCCGGAAACGGCAACCTGCGTCGGCAGCGGCATGGTGCAGGAAATCCGCACCTTCTGCGAAAACAACGAAATCGAACTGATCATTTTTGACCGCGAGCTGACCCCCACGCAGATCCGCAATCTCGAGGCGGAGACGGATGTGCGCGTCGTCGACCGCACCATGCTGATCCTCGATATCTTCGCCCAGCGTGCGCAGACACGCGCAGGCAAGGTGCAGGTGGAAATGGCGCAGCTCAAATATCTCCTGCCGCGCCTTTCCGGCAAGGGCACGGCGCTTTCACGTCTCGGCGGCGGCATCGGCACGCGCGGCCCGGGCGAAACAAAGCTCGAAACCGACCGCCGGCACATCCGCAGGCGCATCGAATCGCTGCGCGATCAGCTCAAAAAGGTGGAGACAAGCCGCCGTGAGACGCAGCACCGCCGCCAGAAAGACGGCACCGTCACGGTTGCGCTCGTCGGCTACACGAACGCCGGCAAATCCACGCTGATGAACCTGCTGACGCAGGCGGGCGTGCTCGCGGAGGACAAGCTTTTCGCGACGCTTGATCCCACCGCGCGGGCCTTGAAGCTTCCCGGCGGCAAGACCGTGATGCTGATCGACACGGTCGGGCTGGTGCGCCGTCTGCCGCACCACCTCGTTGAAGCGTTCAAATCGACGCTCGAACAGGCCGCGACGGCGGACATCATCCTGAACGTCTGCGACGCGTCCAGCCCCGAGGCGCGCATTCATCTCGACGTGACGAATGAGATCCTGCAGAGCCTCGGCAGCGGAGACCGGCCGGTTATCCCGGTGCTGAACAAATGGGATCTTGTGGAAAATCCGGACGACGCGGTGCATGTGCCCGGCGCGGTGCGCATCAGCGCGCTGAAAAACGAGGGCATCGACGCGCTTCTGCAGGCGGTGGAGGACAATCTGCCCGTCAAAACCGTAGAGATTACGGCGCTTCTGCCGTTTGCGAAGTCCGGCATTGCGGCGCAGCTCCGTCAGGCGGGCGCGCTGCTCAGCGAGGAATATGTGGCGGAGGGCCTGCTCGTGCATGCGCGCGTGGAACCGCGCGAGCTTGCGCTCGTCGAGCCGTACCGCGTCGGAGAATGATTTTATTCGGGCAGAAACAGATAGTAGAACATCAGACCGTCACCGAGGGAGAACTCGTCGATGACGGTCTCGCTGTATATAAGCCCGGGGTTTGATGATGTCCGCGCCGCGAAGGCGTCGAGCAGGACGTGCATGGCGGTTTTCCAGTCGGGCGGCATGGCGCGCGAATAAACGCAGAGCCGACGCCCCGAAAGCAGCAGATCACCCGCTGCGTCCGTCTGATAGGTGCCGCGCAGCCGCAGATCGTGCGGGTCGAACAGCGCGCCGCTCTGAAAGCCGTCGCAGGCATAGTTGACGATGACTATCTTCGGCGGCTCGTCGTACAGCAAAGTCTGCACGCGGCGCGGTTCCATTTCTTCCTCAAACGGCTCCTCGCCGTAAAGCATTGCCTTGGTCAGGTGTTCATGCGTGCATTCAAGATAGCGCTCCTGCTGCTCGAGGCGCGCTTTTTTCTCGCGCAGGATTTCCTTCTGCAGCTCAAGCTGATGCTTCAGAGACGGCAGATCCCCGTGCGAGAGCAGCTCGCGGATTTCCGCAAGCGAAAAGCCGTGGTCGCGCAGGAGCAGAATCGCGGAGACGCGGTCCACCTGCGAGAGCGTATATTCGCGGTAGCCGTTTTCCCCTACGGCCGCGGGACGGAGCAGCCCGCAATCTTCGTAATGCTTGAGCGTGCGCGGCGTTACGCCGCAGAGCTTTGCGAATGTGCCGACATTCATTCTTTGAAAATTCATAAATTCATCCCCTTAACAGGCTTGACCTGTACGCTGCGTACAGGTTTATGATAACAGAAAAGAGGACTTCTGTAAAGGAAAGGGGATTTTAAAATGGATCTGACAAAGGGCGGCGTAGCCAAAACCATGCTCCGGTTTACGCTGCCGATTCTGTTTATGAATCTCATCAATCAGGCATACAACATCGCCGATGGCGTGATCACGGCGCGGTTCATCAACACGCGGGCGCTTTCGGTGATTTCCGCTGCCATGGCGGCGCTGGCGGTCGGCTACTGCCTGCTGACGGGCGCGGCAAACGCCTGCTCGGTGCTGGTTGCCCGGCTGTTCGGCGAAGGCGAGCGGCGCGCGCTGCGCCGTGCGGTTCTGATGCTGGCGCTGTCGTCGTTGGTGCTGTCCGTCCTGATCTGCGCGGCCTATATGGTTTTTGCAGAGCCGATTGTCCGGGTATCCCGGGTGCCCGGCGAGATTGCCGCAGACTGTGAAAGGCTTGTCATGCTCTACGCCGTGGGGTTCCTTCCGACGCTGTTTTCGCAGACGGGTGTTGCGGTGCTGAACGGTCTGGGGGATTCCAAAAGCCCGACGGTGATCTGCATTTCCACACAGCTTCTGAATATCGTGCTGAATCTGTTTGCGGTGCTGGTTCTGGATCTCGGGCTGTGGGGTGTGGCGTGGGCCTCGGTGTTCAGTGTCACGGTCAATGCGCTGCTTGCGTGGCGGCGCGTGCTGCGCACCGTGTGCGGAGAAGGCGGTGTGTCCGGGGCGAAAAAGAGCCTCGGGCAGTATATCCGGCTTGCGCTGCCCTCCATGCTGCAGCAGTCCGTCATGGCATTCGGCAGCCTTTTTCTGCAGGTTTTGGTCAACCGGCAGGGCGTTGCCTGCATCAACGGGTACAGTGTGGGCTGCAATCTGTATAATCTTCTGATTCTGGTCGTGATTTCCTGCTGCACAGGCTATGAAACCTTCGCTGCGCAGAATCTCGGCGCGGGGAAAACAGACCGCGTGCGCGCCGGCTTCCGGACGCTTCAGCTCGCCGGAACGGCGGTCTGCATCGCGCTGGCGCTGTTCACCGCTTTCGGCTCGGATTTCCTCGTCTCCTTTTACCTTACCGATCCTGCCGATCCGGCTTTTGCCTTTGCCCGGCAGTTTCTGTTCCTGCTGATTCCCAATCTGTTTCTGACCCTGTTCAAATACGGTGTGGACGCCGTATTCAAGGCCAACCTGAAGGTCTATCTGTTCACGATTTCCTCGCTCATCTCGCTTGGCGCGCGGGTGGCGTTTACATACGCCGCGTTTGATGCGCTCGGATCGGCCGCGCTGGCGGCCGGCACCGTATTCGGCACGGGCATCGCACTTGTATTCGATCTTGCCGTATTTCTGCCGTGCCGCAGACGCATGGGCTTTCCGTCCAAAAAGGGAAATGCATAAATCAATGCATGCAAATGTATTTTATTCACCACATACATCGGAAAATGTATAGCGATTTGGCGATTTTTGGAAAATATACGCTCAAAAAGCCCGCAAAATGCGCTGAAATGCACCAATCGCAAAAAAGATGAATAAATATTCACTTTTGGGGTTGATTTTTCGGAAAAACGGTGTATAATGGGAACCGTTGAATTTCAAAGAAAAATTTCCCGCCGGTCAAGGCCGCGCGGTTTCAGGAAAGGGATGCATCAGCATGGCAAAGGAAATCAAGAAGGTCGTTCTCGCGTATTCGGGCGGTCTCGACACATCCATCATTATTCCGTGGCTCAAGGAAAACTACAACAACTGCGAGGTCATCGCGGTTTCCGGCGACGTCGGACAGG
>JBJEOO010000260.1:0-1566 GCA_051880755.1 Hominenteromicrobium sp. | reverse complement strand
GAAAAGAGGAAATTATGTCCAACAGATTGTTTCAGGGTGTGATTCACCAAATGCGCGACTCCATCGACCGTACGATCGGTGTTATCGACGAATCCTCTGTTATCATTGCCTGCAGTGAGCTGGGTAAAATCGGTGAAGTGACGGAGTCCGTCACTGCGGAAGATATCGCGTCGCAGGCCGCGTTTGTTTCCGGTAATTATACGTATAAGTCTTTCGGCAGCCGTCCGCGCCCGGAGTACGCGGTGTTTGTTTCGGGCAATGATCCCGAAGCTGCAAAATATGTGGGTCTGCTGGCCGTTTCTCTGAACAGCATCAAGCAGTATTATGATGAAAAGTACGACCGCAGCAATTTCATCAAGAATGTCATTCTCGACAATATTCTGCCTGGCGATATCTATCTGAAGAGCCGTGAGCTGCGCTTCAACGCGGATGTCAGCCGCGTGTGCATGCTGATTAAGGTGACAAACAAGACCGATGTTTCGGCATATGATGTCATTCAGAACCTGTTCCCGGATAAGAACAAGGATTTTGTCATCAACATCAACGAGACGGATATTGCGCTGGTCAAGGAGATCCGTTCCAACATTGACCCGCACGATATTGACAAGCTTGCCGGTTCGATTGTCGATACGCTTTCGAGCGAGTTCTATACGCACTGTGTCGTCGGCATCGGCACCGTGGTCGACAGCATCAAGGACCTTGCGCGTTCCTTCAAGGAAGCACAGGTTGCGCTGGAGGTCGGCAAGGTATTTGATACGGAAAAAACGATTGTCAGCTACAATAACCTCGGCATTGCGCGCCTGATCTATCAGCTTCCGACCACGCTCTGCGAGATGTTCCTCAAGGAGGTTTTTAAGCGCGGTTCCATTGAGTCGCTGGATCATGAGACGCTGTTCACCATTCAGCGGTTCTTTGAAAACAACCTCAATGTTTCCGAAACTTCCAGAAAGCTGTTTGTCCACAGAAACACGCTGGTTTACCGTCTGGAGAAGATCAAGAAGATTACCGGTCTTGACCTGCGCGAGTTTGAGGATGCCATCGTCTTTAAGGTGGCTCTGATGGTCAAGAAGTATCTTTCGAGCAATCCCTCGAAGTTCTGATTTGCCCGGCAGCGCCGCACGTTACAAAAAGTTACAAAGGTTACAAAATAATTACGCATAATTCTTTTGAAGAATTAAAAATGAAAGTCTTGTTGGTATAATAGGAAAGCCAACAGGGCTTTTGTTTTTTGTCAGTATACCAATCTCCAAAGGAGGAGTCCCCTTGATCGAATTCCGCAATGTTTCCAAGGTTTATAATAACGGTACAGAAGCGCTGCACAATATCAATCTGACGGTTGATAAGGGCGAGTTCGTCTTTATCGTCGGTTCAAGCGGCGCCGGCAAAAGTACGTTTCTGAAGCTCATTACCTGCGAGGAGCATCCGAACGAAGGCCAGGTCATCATCGACGGCGAGGATGTCAGCCATATCCGAAAGGGCAGAATCCCGTATGTCCGCAGAAAGATGGGCCTCGTTTTTCAGGATTTCCGCCTGATTGACCACATGACGGTTTATGATAACGTCGCG
>JBJEOO010000259.1:0-6557 GCA_051880755.1 Hominenteromicrobium sp. | reverse complement strand
GAACTGGATCAGGCTGAACCGGTCGAGTAATTACGGTAAATTGCGGATATCCGCTTTTTATTGAGGGGGATTTCCCCCTGTGGGAGGAACGTCAAAATTTTTCCGGACGTTCCGCCAGCAACCACGAATTTTGGAGGTGCAAAAAAATGGCTCAGAAGGTTACGGGCTTTATTAAGCTCCAGATACCTGCCGGTAAAGCTACTCCGGCACCACCGGTCGGACCGGCTCTCGGTCAGCACGGTGTTAACATCATGGCATTTACAAAGGAATTCAACGAGCGCACCAAGGGCGATGTGGGTCTTATCATCCCGGTCGTCATCACAGTTTACGCAGACCGTTCCTTTACCTTTGTAACAAAGACGCCGCCTGCTGCCGTTCTGATTAAGAAGGCTTGCGGCATCGAGACAGCTTCGGGCACACCGAACAAGACAAAGGTCGCAAAGATTACCCGCGAGCAGGTAAAGAAGATCGCCGAGCAGAAAATGCCTGATCTCAATGCTGCTTCCATCGAGAGTGCCATGAGCATGATCGCCGGTACAGCACGCAGCATGGGCATCGAAGTTGTAGATTGATTTTACCCGGGTGGGAGGAAACTCTCTGAGAATCCGATATTCACCACTTTAGGAGGAACATGAATGAAACACGGTAAAAAGTATGTCGATAGCGCAAAGCTGATCGAGCGCAGCCGTCTCTATGATACACAGGAGGCTCTTGACCTTTGCATTAAGACAGGTACAGCAAAGTTCGACGAAACAGTCGAGGTTCACGTAAAGCTGGGCGTCGACGGCCGTCATGCGGACCAGCAGGTTCGCGGTGCAATCGTTCTGCCGCACGGCACAGGTAAGTCTGTCCGCGTGCTCGCGATCTGCAAGCCGGAAAAGGAAGAGGATGCGCGTGCAGCCGGCGCTGATTATGTCGGCGGCATGGATATGGTCCAGAAGATTCAGTCCGAAGGCTGGATGGATTTCGACGTTCTGGTCACAACCCCGGATATGATGGGTATGGTCGGCCGTCTCGGTAAGATCCTCGGCCCCCGCGGCCTCATGCCGAACCCGAAGGCCGGCACGGTTACCCCGGATATCGCCCGTGCAATCACGGAAGCGAAGGCCGGTAAGATCGAGTATCGTCTCGACAAGACCAACATCATCCACTGCCCGATCGGCAAGGTTTCCTTCGGCACCGAGAAGCTGATGACCAACTTCAACACGCTGCTCGAAGCCATCAATAAGGCGAAGCCGGCCGCTGCAAAGGGCCAGTATATCCGTTCCTGCGTTGTTGCCGCAACGATGGGCCCGGGCATCAAGATCAACCCGAACAAGGTTGGCTGATTGCAGATCTGAAAAAAGCCTTGACAGACTCTCTCTGTCATGCTATAATAATTAAGCTGTTTTCACCAGAGACAGCAGGTGCACAATGCGGTTTTCGGACCGCAGGGCGTAAAACGGATTTTCCGTGCCTGCCGAGGAGAGAGTAAAGCAAGGATTGCGCCGGTTTCGGCGCTGTATTCAGATGTTTTGCGCCCCTCTGCAAGTCGGAGGGGCGTTTTTATGTGCCGTAAAAACAGCGATTTCACATTGTCGGAGGTGAAACAAATTGCCCAGTCAGAAGGTTTTGGAACAGAAGCAGGCTCAGGTTGCCGCGCTTACAGAGACCCTGAAGAACAGCGTCACCGGCGTTATCGTCAACTATGAGGGTATCTCCGTTGCGGACGATACAAAGCTCAGAAAGTCTCTCCGCGAAGCAGGCTGCAAATATCAGGTCGTCAAGAACACACTCCTTTCCCGCGCACTCAAGGACGCAGGCATCGAGGGCCTTGACAGCGTTCTGGAAGGCACAACCGCCATTGCGATGAGCGAAAGCGATTACGCAGCAGGCGCAAAGATCCTTTCGGAGTATGCGGAGACCGCAGCAAAGGCAAACAAGAAGTTCAAGGTTAAGGCCGGCTTCATCGACGGCGAAGCAGTCGACGCCGCAGGCGTGGACGCGCTCGCAAAACTGCCCAGCAAGGAAGTTCTCATCGCTCAGGTTCTCGGCGGCTTCAATGCACCGATCCAGGGCTTTGCAAATGTCCTCAGTGGTACCATTCGCGGTCTGGCCATCGCGCTCGACGCTATCCGTGAGCAGAAGGCTGCTGCCGCTGAATAATTCGATCACAGTATCGAGAAAAACAAAGACTATTATCAATTTTATTGGAGGTTCATACCATGTCTGAGAAGGTTACAAATCTTATTGAAGAAGTAAAGGCTCTTACCGTCCTCGAGCTCTCCGAGCTTGTCAAGGCTCTCGAAGAGGAGTTCGGCGTTTCCGCTGCTGCTCCGGCTGCTGTTGCTGTTGCTGCTCCGGCTGCTGCTGCTCCGGCTGAGGAAGAGAAGACCGAGTTCGACGTTATCCTCAAGGCTCCGGGCGCAAACAAGATCAACGTCATCAAGGTTGTCAAGGAAGCTACAGGTCTCGGCCTGAAGGAAGCTAAGGCTCTTGTCGACGCTGCTCCGAAGGCTGTCAAGGAAGGCATCTCCAAGGACGACGCTGAGGCGCTCAAGACGAAGCTCGCTGAGGCTGGCGCTGAGGTCGAAGTTAAGTAATTTCATTTCCGACATAAAAGATCCGCAGATTCAGGAAATCCTGTTTCTGCGGATTTTTTGTTTACAGTCTGTTCATTGCATTGAAAGGAAACACATGGTAAAATAGTTCAATAGTGAACAGTTTATTTCTGAACTGTTCACTTGTGAATAAAATGTAAAAAGGAGGAATAAGCTTGGAGAAGTCTTGGATCAGCATGCCGTATTATATGATGGACGCCGCGTTTCCCGCGCATATCGATCGTATTTATCGCGTGATGCGGGCACATTTCAAGGACACGGCAGCGCGTGCGGGGCTGTCCACCAGCCAGCTCGAGCTTTTGCTGGTCATTGCGACGACCGACTTGAACACGGCGGGTACCATTGCCAAGCGGATCGGTGTTTCGCGCTCGCTGCTGAGCAAGACGGTTGAGGAGCTGGTGAACGAGGATTTTTTGGAAAAAGTGCCCGATGAGCATGACCGGCGTGTCGTACATCTGCATTTGAAGCCGCGGGCGGAGGAAATCGCTGCGCAATGCTGTGCGGTACGCAGCGCCTTTTACCGGGAGATCTGTTCCGGTATCGATAAAAATGATTTAAAGATTGCCATGCGCGTGATCCAGCAGTCGTGGGAAAATATCAACGCTATGGCGCAGCGTATGGACGCTGATATGCGCTCTGGCGAGCAAACGGAGAAAGGAGACGGCGAATGAAACTTTTGAAAACGTATTTGAAGCCATTTGCGGGGTTGGTGCTGGTCTGCATTCTGCTTTTGTTCGGGCAGGCCATGTGTGACCTGACACTGCCGAATCTGATGAGCGATATCGTCAATACCGGTATTCAGCTCGGCGGTATTGCGGAGCCGGTTCCGGAAGCCATGAATACAGAGGCTGTCGAGCTGCTGACGGTCTTTATGGATGAGGCGGATGAGAGCGGCTTCCGCGCGGCATATTCACCGGTTGAGCACGGCAGCGCGGACGAAACGAAGCTTGCAAAGACCTATAAGGATATCCGGCAGGCTGAAGCCGTTTACCTGACCGGGGATCGGGATACACAGGCGGCCGCCGGCGAGGCATACAGCAAGGCGGCGTATGCTTTCATGACCTTTCTGAAAGCATACGGCGAGCAGTCCGGTCAGACGCTGGATGCGGAAAGCGGCATTCAGGAGATGGAGATGAGCCGGTTATATGCGCTGACGCCGATGCTTCGCCAGCTTCCGCAGGAGCAGTTTGCGGATGCCATGGCGGAGGCTGAGAATGCGCAGTCCATGATCGGCTCGCAGGTCGGCGCGTCGTTTACAAAGCTCTTTTATCAGGAGCTGGGGATGGATATGAACGCGAAGCAGACCGGATATATCGTCATGAAGGGACTTCAGATGCTCGGCGTGGCGCTGCTGGGTGTTCTGGCCGCCGTGCTGGTCGGCTTCTTTGCCTCCCGTGTTTCATCGGCGGTTGCACGGAAAATGCGCAGTGATGTTTTCCGCAAGGTCGAAAGCTTTTCCAACGCGGAATTCGACCGGTTTTCCACAGCCTCTCTGATTACGCGTACAACCAATGACATCACACAGGTGCAGTCTCTGATCACGATGGGGCTGCGCATGATGTGCTATGCGCCGATTATGGGCATCGGCGGCGTCATCTTTGCGCTGCAGAAAAGCGTCTCGATGAGCTGGATTCTGGCCTTGGCGGTCATTGTTCTGCTCGGGCTGATTGTGGTTGTGCTCAATGTCGCCATGCCGAAATTTAAAATTCTTCAGAAACTGACGGACCGGCTGAACCTCGTCAGCCGCGAAAACCTGAGCGGCATGCTTGTGGTGCGTGCGTTTACGAACGAGGGCTTTGAGGAAGAGCGCTTTGACAAGGCAAATCAGGACCTTGCGTGGACGAACCGCTTTACGCAGCGTGTGATGTCGCTGGCTATGCCGGTCATGATGCTGCTGATGAACCTTGTTTCGCTGCTGATCATGTGGGTCGGCGGCCATGCGATTGCCGAATCCACCATGCAGGTCGGCGACATGATGGCTTATATCCAGTATGCCATGCAGATCATCATGTCCTTCCTGTTCATCTCCATGATCTTTATCATGGTGCCGCGCGCCATGGTTTCCGCAGACCGCGTGCAGGAGATCCTGAGCACGGAGCTTTCCATTCAGGATCCGGAAAATCCCAGAACGCTCGGCGAGATTACCGGTGATCTGGAATTCGACGATGTGTGCTTCCGCTACGGCAACGCGGAGGAAGATACGCTCAGCCATATCAGCTTTACGGCAAAGCGCGGCGAGACCACGGCGCTGATCGGCGCGACAGGCTCCGGTAAATCGACGCTGGTCAATCTGGTTCCGCGTTTTTACGACGTAACCGGCGGCGCAATCCGCCTGAACGGCATCGATATCCGTGAAGTGCGGCAGGAGGAACTGCGCGGGGATATCGGGTATGTCCCGCAGAAGGGCGTCCTGTTTTCCGGAACCATCGACTCCAACATCCGCTACGGCAAGGACGACGCGACCGGGCAGGAGCTTCAGGAAGCGATCGACATTGCGCAGGCGGCCGAATTTGTCTCCGAACTGCCCAACGGCACGCAGAATCCGATTGCTCAGGGCGGCACGAACGTTTCCGGCGGCCAGAAGCAGCGCCTTTCCATTGCGCGTGCTCTGGTGAAAAAAGCACCTGTCTATATTTTCGACGACAGCTTCTCCGCGCTTGACTTCAAAACGGATGCGAAGCTCCGCCGCGCGCTCCGCACATACACGAAGGACGCCATTGTGCTGCTCGTTGCGCAGCGCGTATCGACCATCATGAATGCGGAGCAGATTCTGGTGCTCCATGAGGGGCGGATTGTCGGACGCGGCAGGCATGAAGAGCTTTTGAAAACGTGTCCCGAATACCGCGAGATTGCGGAAAGTCAGCTTTCAAAGGAGGAATTGGCATGAGCGGGCAGAATAAGGCAAACGCGCCGCGCCGCCATGGCCCGATGGGTCACGGTCCGCACGGGCCGGGCATGATGACCGGCGAAAAGGTCAAGGACTTCAAGGGCAGCTTCCGAAAGCTTGCGGCATATCTTTCGCCGTTTAAGGTGAAAATCCTGATTGTCGTGTTTTTCGCGGCGCTTTCCACGGTCTTCACGATTGTCGGCCCGAAGATTCTCGCAAAGGCCACCGATGAGCTGACGGCCGGATTGATGCGCATTATCACGGGCGCGGAACGCGGCATTGACTTTGTTTATATCGGAAAGATCCTGCTGTTTCTCGTTGCGCTGTACTGCATGTCCGCGCTGTTTTCCTACATTCAGGGCTTTACCATGGCGGGGGTTTCCTCGAAAGTCTCTTATAATATGCGCCGTGCGATCATGGAGAAGATCAACCGGCTGCCGGTTTCGTTCTTCCACAAGACGAGCCAGGGCGACGTGCTCTCGCGTATCACAAACGACGTCGATACGCTGAGCCAGAGCCTGAGCCAGAGCATAACGCAGCTGATTACCTCCATCTGCTCGATTATCGGCGTGCTGATCATGATGCTCACGATCAGCTGGAAGCTGACACTCGTTGCGCTGTGTATCGTGCCGGTTTCCCTGCTGTTTGTCGGCCGTGTCGTCAAGGCCTCCCAGAAATACTTTGTCGGCCAGCAGGAATACCTCGGCTCGGTCAACGGGCACATTGAGGAAATGTATGGCGGGCATGTCGTCGTCAAAGCGTTCAACGGGGAAGAACGCTCAATGGAAAAGTTTGAACAGGAGAATGAAAAGCTCTATAATGCGGGCTGGAAATCGGAGTTTCTCTCCGGTCTGATGCAGCCGGTCATGGGTTTTGTCGGCAATCTCGGCTATGTTGTCATCTGCATTCTCGGCGCAGCGATGACGGCGGGCGGGACGATGACGGTCGGCGGTATACAGGCGTTTATCCAGTATGTGCGCAACTTCACCCAGCCGATCACCCAGCTTGCGAGCATTTCCAGCCAGATCCAGCGCACAATGGCGGCGGCTGAGCGCATTTTTGAGTTCCTC
>JBJEOO010000258.1:0-6582 GCA_051880755.1 Hominenteromicrobium sp. | reverse complement strand
CAGATCCGCCCGGTATGTCTCTGGGGCGGACTGATGATCCTCTGCTCGCTGCTCGCGTGGGTGGGCAACATCACCGCAAACCGCATGGCCTCTGCCGTCGCGCGCGACTGCACGCGGCAGATCCGGCACGATTTGTTCCGGAAGATTTCGTATCTCTCTGAGCGCCGCGTGGACGAGTTCACGATTCCCTCGCTGATCTCGCGCATGACGAGCGATACCTATGTCCTGCATCAGACCGTCGGCATGATCCAGCGGCTCGGCGTCCGCGCGCCGATTCTGCTTGTCGGCGGCGTGATCGTCACGCTGACGCTTGATCCTGTGCTGACGCTGATTATGGTTGCGACGCTGCCGGTAGTCGGCGCCATCACCTTCGTTGTTTCCCGGCGCGGCGCGCGGCTGTTCCGGATCGTGCAGAAAGCGTCCGATGCGATGCTCCGCGTCGTGCGTGAAAACGCGGTCGGCGTGCGCGTCATCAAGGCGCTTTCCAAATCCGAGTACGAGCGCGGCCGCTTCAGACGCGTCAACGATGAGCTGACGGAAAAGGAGCGCACCGCCGAAAAGACGATGGCGGTGATCAACCCGGTGATGAGCCTGCTGCTGAATCTCGGCATTGTTGCGGTTATTATCGTGGGCGGGGTGCGTGTGAACAACGGCACAACCGAAATCGGAAAGATCATCGCGTTTATGAACCTGTTTACGATTGTACTGAACGCGCTGATGGCCATCAACCGCATGTTTACGATGCTTTCCCGCGCGGCGGCTTCCTCCGCCCGTGTGCTTGAGGTGCTGGATACGCCCGTCGAGCTGTTTGAGACGGAGCCGAAATACAGCTTTCTGCCGGAGCATGCGCCGCATATTGCGTTTGAGCATGTCACCTTCCGCTATCCCCGCGGCAGCTTTGCCGTGCGCGATCTGAATTTTGAACTTCAGCGCGGCGAAACACTCGGCATCATCGGTGCGACCGGCGCAGGCAAATCGACGATCATCCGCGCGCTGATGCGGTATTATGACGTTGCCGAGGGCGCCATCCGGATTGACGGCGTCGATATCCGCGATTACGCGACAACCGACCTGCGCGCGAAATTCGGCGTTGTTTTCCAGAACGATACGCTTTTCAAGGATACGATCCGCGAGAATATCCGGCTCGGGCGCAGCCTCAGCGACGAGCAGATTCTCGAAGCTGCGCGCCGCGCACAGGCGCTCGGCTTCATCGAGGAACAGGGCGGTCTGGATGCGCCGGTTGCCATCAAGGGTGCGAATCTCTCCGGCGGCCAGAAGCAGCGGCTGCTGGTTGCACGCGCACTGGCCGGCAATCCCGAAATTCTTGTGCTGGATGATTCCTCCAGCGCGCTCGACTATAAGACGGATTCCCTTCTGCGCGAGGAGATCCGCCTGCATTACGCACAGGCGACGAAAATCATCGTTGCCCAGCGCGTCAGCTCCATCATGCACGCGGAGAAAATTCTGGTCATGGAGAACGGCCGCGTGATCGGCATGGGAACGCATGACGAATTGATGGCTTCCTGCCCGCTGTACCGGGAGATCGGCGAATCGCAGATCGGGGACCGCAGCATCTCACATGACGAGCCGGCCGGAAGGGAGGCGGTTCACGCATGAAATCCAACGCGAAACCGAAAATGAAAAAAACCGCGATTCTTTCGCGCCTGCTGCCGTATCTGATGCGGTATAAGCTGCTCCTGTTTCTTGCGGTGCTGCTCACCGTCGGCAGCAATCTGCTCTCGCTGGCCGGGCCGTACGTTTCCGGCCTTGCGATTGACGCGATGGAGCTTGGCCGCGGCCGGGTGGATTTTTCGCGTGTGGGCTATTACGCCGTGCTGATGGCTGTGGTGTATGTTGTGTCCGCCGCGCTTTCCTACGGGCTGACCCGCCTGATGATCGTCATCAGCCGCTGCGTTGTCAACACCATGCGGCGTGACGTGTTCAATAAGCTTACGGAGCTGCCCGTCGGCTATTTCGATACCAACCAGACCGGCGATATTCTGAGCCGGATTTCCTACGATATTGACACGATCAATACCTCGCTCTCCAATGATTTGGTGCAGGTCTTTGCAAGCGTCGTCACGGTTGTCGGCGCGCTCGTCATGATGCTTTCCATTTCGCCGCCGCTTGTGCTTGTCTTTGTCGTGACCGTGCCGCTCTCGATGTTCATGACCAAAAAGATCACAAGCTTCACCCGTCCGCTGTTCCGCCGCCGTTCCGCAAAGCTCGGCGAGCTGAACGGCTTCGTGGAGGAGATGATCAGCGGCCAGAAAACGCTGCGCGCGTACAGCCAGGAGGAGAACACGATCAAAAAGCTGGACGTGCAGAACGACGAGACGGTGGAAGCGTATTATAAGGCCGATTATTACGGCAGTATGGTCGGCCCTTCGGTCAACTTCGTCAACAATCTCTCCCTCTCGCTTGTCAGCTTTTTCGGTGCGATTCTGTTCCTCGGCGGGTCCATCTCCATCGGCAACATCTCGTCGTTTGTGCTGTATTCGCGGAAATTCAGCGGCCCGATCAATGAAATCGCGAATATCATCGGCGAACTGCAGTCGGCGTTTTCCGCAGCGGAGCGTGTGTTCCGCCTGCTCGATGAGCCGCCTGAGCCTGCGGACCGCGCCGGCGCGGCGGATCTGAAGGCCGTGGACGGCGAGGTCGCGCTTGAGCATGTGAATTTCGGCTATACAAAGGAGCGCCCGATCATCAAGGATCTTTCTCTCACCGTGCCCAAGGGCGCGCTGATTGCCATTGTGGGGCCGACCGGCGCGGGCAAGACGACAATCATCAACCTTCTGATGCGCTTTTACGATGTGGACAGCGGCGAGATCCGCCTGGACGGCCGCCCCGTGCAGGATATGACGCGCCGCAGCCTGCGTCTCAATTATTCCATGGTGCTGCAGGACACCTGGCTCTTCAACGGTACCGTGTATGAGAATATCGCCTACGGCAGCGAAACGGCGACCCGTGCGGATGTGGAGCGTGTCTGCAAGGCCTGCGGCATCCATGAATACATCATGACGCTGCCCGAGGGCTATGACACCGTTCTCGATGACGACGGCTCCAATATCTCAAAGGGGCAGAAGCAGCTGATGACGATTGCGCGTGCCATGCTGCTCGACGCTTCGCTGCTGATTCTCGACGAGGCGACCTCCAATGTCGATACGCGCACGGAGCTGAAAATCCAGAAGGCCATGCGCGCACTGATGGCGGACAAAACCTGCTTTGTCATCGCGCACCGGCTTTCCACCATCCGCAATGCGGACCTGATTCTTGTCGTCCGCGACGGCGAGATCGTCGAGCGCGGCACACACGAGGAGCTGATGGGGAGCGATACGTTCTACCGGCGGCTTTACAACGCGCAGTTTGCATAATTACAAGAGTCTTACATTTGAAAAAACCGCTTGAATTTGCGCATTTCCGGTTCTATAATCAGCTTATCAGATTGGAAACGGGGATGGAGACAATCAAGCGGTTTTTGAATTTTCTTCGGAAAAACAGCGCGCTGCTGGCCTGTCTTCTGGCAGCTCTCGTGCTGAATATCGCGATTGAGTGGATGGACCGGCTGAGCCTTTCGGCGGTCTGGGCGCTGTTTACCGCGCATCCGCTCGCTTTTCTGGAAAACGTGCTCATTATTGCGCTGTGCCTGTCGGTTTGTCTGCTTGCAAGGCGGAAATGGTTTTTCGGCGTTCTGATCGGCGCGGTGTGGGCGGCGCTCGGCATTGCGAATCTGTATGTGCTCAGCTACCGCGTCTCGCCGCTTTCGGCCATCGACTTCGCTATTTTGCAGCTTGATTGGTCGTTTATCGGCATTTATATGTCGGTGCCGGTGTTCATTCTGCTTGTAATTGCCGTGCTTCTGCTGCTTTTCGGGCTGATCCTGCTGTTCCGCAAATCGCCGAAAAGCCCTGTGCGGCCGCGCCGGGCGGTTATATCGCTTTGCGCGCTGCTGCTTGCGGTTGCCGTTGTGCCGGAGCTGCCGTTTGCGGCGGGCTTTGGCGGCAATGCCTATACGGATGTCATTCATCTCACCGAGGAATACGGCTTTGCGTATACGTTTACGCGCAGCCTGATCGATTTCGGCATTGACCGCCCGGAGGATTATTCCGCGCGCCGCGTGCGTGCCATCGCGCAGGACGTGCTGCAGACGGAAACCGCAGAACCCGAGGAAACGCCGAATATCATTTTTCTCCAGCTCGAATCGTTCTTTGATGTGACGTATCTTTCGGATATCGAATTTTCCGAGGATCCGGTGCCGTATTTCCGCGGCCTGAAGGAAAACGGTCCGAGCGGCTTCTTTACCGCGCCCTCGGTCGGTGCGGGCACCGCCAATACGGAGTTTGAGGTCATCACGCAGATGAACGTGCACGATTTCGGCACCGGCGAATACCCGTACAAGACAATTCTGCAGGACAGCACCTGCGAATCGATCGCTTATAATTTGAAGGAGCTCGGCTACGGCACGCATGTCGTGCACAACAACACCGCGACGTTCTACGACCGCGACAAGGTGTTTCCGAAGCTCGGCTTCGATTCGTTCACGACGATCGAGTACATGAATGATGTGGCATACAACGAGATCGGCTGGGCGAAGGACGAAGTGCTTGTCGGCGAGATTCTGGACGTGCTCGCGGGCACCGATGCGCCCGACCTCGTTTATGCGATCTCCGTGCAGCCGCATGGCGCATACCCGGACATCTGCGGGAACCCCGCGATCCGCGTGCTCTCCGGCGTGGAGGACGAGGCGCGCCGCGGGCAGATCGAATATTATGCGACGCAGATCCATGAGGTCGACGCGTTCCTGTGCGCGCTGACCCAGTGTCTGGAGCGGCTTGATGAGCCGACCGTCCTTGTCGTTTACGGCGATCACCTGCCCGGCTTTGAGATTGAAGAAAGCGAGCTTGGCGCGGGCACGCTTTATACCACGGAATACGCGGTCTGGAGCAATTGCGGCGTTGTCGGCGGTGACCTCGATGTGCAGGCCTATCAGCTCGCCTCGCATATTTTCGGGCTGCTTGGCATCAACAACGGCACGCTGACCAAGTTCCACCAGATGAACGACTGGCACGGCGCTTATGAGACGGAGCTTCTGACGCTCCAGTACGACATGCTGTACGGCGACCGCGTCGTGTATCAGGGAGAGAACCCGTTTGAGGAAACGACCATGCGCTTCGGGACAAAGGATATCGTGCTGCAGAGCGCCGCAATCCGCGGCGATACCCTGACGGCGCACGGCGAGCATTTCACACCGTACAGTGTCCTTTATCTGAACGGTGACCCGCAGGATACGCAGTTTGTCTCCGAAACGGAGATTGCCTGCACCGTCGGCAGTCTGCCGGACGATGCGCGCGTTTCCGTCCGGCAGGTTGCAGAAGACGGCACGGAGCTTTCCTGCGCGCGTGTCAATTGGACAGACGGTTAATGCGCAGAAACCGATTCAGGAGGAAGGGGATCAGCATGGCCGACAAGGCATATTTTGTCGGTAAAGCTGCAATAGTTCAATAATTTGCTTTTCTGGAGCGACAAATTCATGTAAAAAAATGAGACTGCCTGACCGCGCAGTCTCATTTTTCTGTTTCTTTTTTGCGTGAAAGCCCCAGCAGGTAATCTGCCGAGACGCTGTAGTATCGGCACAGAGCGATCAGATGATGAATCGGCAGTTCATTTGCGCCACGCTCGTAGCGGGAATACATCGTCTGCGAGGTGCCGAGATATTCCGCAATTTCCTGCTGCGATTTATCATGGTCTTCCCGCAGCTCACGCATGATTTCAATATATGTCTTGCACATCTTTTTCTCAAACCCTTTTTCAACAATTATCTCGCTTCAAAATAGCATATTACAGATGTTTACTATTGAATTTAGTAAAGATATGTGTTAATATGAAAAGCAGAAAAGCTTCAGGGGTATTGTGTGCAGACAATGCTCCAAAATCAGAAGCTAAGGAGGAAGAATCATGAAAAGCATAAGAAAGGTGCTCGCCATGCTGCTCTGTGTCCTGATGCTGGTCAGCGGCACGGTTATTGCGCAGGCGGAGGAAACAGCCGCGCCTGCCGATGTGCAGACATTCGCGGAGGATGATGGGGCTGTCGTGCAGACGGATGAAGCGGATGCGCCTGCCGATGTGCAGACATTCGCGGAGGATGATGGGGTTGTCGCCAGCGGCACCTGCGGAGAGAATCTGACTTGGGTGCTGGATGAAGATGGTGTGCTCACGATCTCCGGTACGGGAAGAATGGAAGACTTTGACATATATTTTGCACCTTGGCATAGCTACCAGTCTTCAATCATTACAGCAATAATTGAAGACGGTGTTACCAATATCGCCTGTAGAACATTTTGTGATTGCAGTACTCTGAGAAATATATCAATTCCGGAGAGTGTGACCAGCATTGATTACGGTGCATTCTATGACTGTTCGGCATTGACGGATGTTTATTACGGTGGTTCAGAAGAACAGTGGGCAGCGATGGTAATGACAATAGGGAGCGGAAATGATGCACTCTTGAATGCTGCCATACACTATAACGTAGCGGGAATTGTTGCTAGTGGTACCTGCGGCGAGAATCTGACATGGACGCTG
>JBJEOO010000257.1:0-6587 GCA_051880755.1 Hominenteromicrobium sp. | reverse complement strand
AATCCGGCGTCTCCATGGAGACCCTGATGGAAAACGCGGGTGCGGCCTGTGCGGCGTTCATTGAGGAAAAAATGGCGGTGCGCGGCAAAAAAGCCGTCATTCTCTGCGGCAAAGGCAATAACGGCGGAGACGGCTTTGTAATTGCGCGGCTGCTCTCAAAAGCGGGGGCCGGAGTGACGGTGGTCCTGATGCAGGGCGCGCCGGCGAGCGCGCTGGCCAAGCAGGCATATGACAAAATGCACAAAGGCATTGAAATTATTCTGGCCAAGCATGCGGCCAGAGCCGTGGATACGGCGGATCTGATTGTGGATGCCGTTTTCGGGTTCAGCTTCCACGGGAAGCTTCCTGCTGTGATGGAGCCGCTGATTGAGCGTGCCAACGCGTCCAAAGCGCTGCGCGTAGCGGTGGACGTGCCCAGCGGCGCGCAGTGCGATACGGGCGCGGTGGAAGGCGTATGCTTCAGGGCACAGTATACCGTGACATTTACCGCCATGAAGCCTGCCGGCGTGGTGTACCCGGCTGCCGGATACAGCGGCCTGACGGTGGTGCGGCAGGTGGGCATCAAGCGCGAATTCCTGCAGATGCTGCCCTGCGATACGGAATCGGTGCCGCTCGGCAGTCTCTGCCCGCTTTTCCCCAAGCGCGACCCGGAAAGCCACAAGGGGACGTACGGCAGGCTGCTGATGCTCTGCGGCAGCATCGGGATGGCGGGCGCCTGCATGATGGCGGCGCGCGCCGCGCTGAGAAGCGGCGTCGGCCTTCTGAATATCGCGGTCCCGCATGCGCTCTATCCGATTCTCGCGCCCGCCGTGCCGGAAGCGGTGTTCACGCTGTATGACCCGGATGAAACGCTCGGGCCGCGTCTGGCGGAGGCAATTCAGAAAGCGGATGCGTGTCTGGTCGGCTGTGGGCTTGGCACCGCGCCGTATGCGGAGCGCATTGTGCAGACAGTGCTGGAAAGTGCGCGGTGTCCGGTTGTTCTGGACGCGGATGCGCTGAACATTCTGGCAAAAGCGCCGGAAAAGCTGCTCATACCGCACGCGCCGGTCATTGTCACGCCGCACCCGGGGGAAATGTCCCGCCTTTGCGGCAAGCCGATGGCGGATATCCGCGCGGACCGTATCCGTACGGCAAAGGAGTTTGCGGCGAAGTACCGCGTCATCACCGTTCTGAAGGGTGCAGGCACCGTGACCGCCGCGCCGGACGGCGAGGTGCGGATCAATACGACCGGCAACGCGGGGATGGCCAAGGGCGGCAGTGGCGATGTGCTTGCCGGCATGACCGGTTCGCTTCTGGCACAGGGCATGAAGCCCTTTGAGGCGGCCTATGCGGCCGTCTGCATTCACGGCGCGGCAGGCGACCGCTGCGCGGAGAAACGCTCTGAGCACGGCATGCTGCCGACGGACCTGATCGAAATGCTCCCGGAGGTTTTTCTGGAAATTGAGGGGAAAGCCTGAAAAGCGCGCACAGATTTCACACGGCCGTAATAAAATGAAGCAGACGCTGACATTCGATGTTTAAGCGTCCGAAAAACGGGCAAGAATAGGATCGAAAGATCAAATTCGGAGTGTGAAAACCGTGAACGTACACAGAGGCGATATTTACTATGCAGATCTCAGCCCCGTAGTGGGCAGCGAGCAGGGCGGCGTACGGCCGGTTCTGATCGTACAGAACGATGTCGGCAACCGCTTCAGCCCGACCGTGATTGCCGCGGCGATCACGAGTCAGCGTGATAAAACGAACCTGCCGACGCATATCGCGCTCCATGCGGAGCGCACCGGCCTGCAGAAGGATTCCATTGTGCTTCTGGAGCAGGTCAGAACGATCGATAAGCACCGTCTCAAGGAAAAGATGGGCAAGCTCGACGACGACGCGATGAAGCGCGTCAACGAAGCCATCGGCATCAGCTTCGGCCTTTACGATACATAAGGGCCGAAAAAACAAACGGCGCCGCCCGGAACGCGTATTCCGGATGCGGCGCCGTTCTTTATATGTCGGTATGTCGGTACAGCGCTGTTATTCGGTTTTTGCTTTTACGGATCGTTCCGCGCTGCGCAGCAGACGTTCGCGGTCGTTCGGAAGCTGCCCGCAGATCACGCTGTCGAGCAGGCGGTTCAGCATTCCGCCGATTTCCGGGCCGCGCAGTCCGAGCGCGTACAGGTCGTCTCCGTTTATGGCGAGCTGACGGAGCGAAAGGCAGAAGTTTTCCGCCCGCAGACGGTCGGCTTCGCGCCGGGAGCCGTCAAGTGCAGCCATGCGGGGCGCGGTGACATCCGGCGCGTGCGCAGCGCAGTCCGCACGGCATACGTCAAGCAGCTTATCGAATAAATCAAAGCCGATTGCGGCAATCAGGCGTCGGAATTTGACCGGACGCATCGGAAAGACGGTATCGTGCAGCCCGACAAGCGTGACGACATTCTGCAGCGTTTTGTTGTCGCAGCGCAGGGCGCACAGAGCTTTCCGCGCAATTTCGGCGCTTTTTACCGCGTGTCCGTAAAAATGGTCGAAGCCGTTCGCGTCCGTAGTGCGGCATGCGGCCTTTCCGGTATCGTGCAGCAGCACGGCAAGCCGTACGGTGCAGTCGGCCGGAGCGTTTCCCAGCGCGCGCAGGGTGTGCTCGAAAACATCGCAGCAGTGATACCGGTTGTTCTGCGGAACGCCGTGCAGGCAGGCAAGCTGCGGAACCGCTGCAAAAAGCAGGTCGGGGGCTTCACGCAGGGCCTCGGCGGCGTGCGGTGCGGCAAGAATTTTTTTCAACTCGGAAAAAATGCGCTCTCTGGCGACGACGGAAATCGTGCCGCTCCGCGCGTGCAGGGCGGAAAGCGTTTCCGGTTCAATCGAAAAGCCGAGTACGGCGGCAAAACGCACGGCGCGCAGCAGCCGCAAAGCGTCCTCGGAAAAACGGCGGTATGGGTCGCCGACACAGCGGATCAGCCCGGCTTTCAGATCCTGCTGCCCGCCGAACGGATCAATCAGTCCCTCTGTATCGTTATAGGCCATGGCGTTGACCGTGAAATCGCGGCGGGCAAGGTCGTCGCGGACCGAAGCCGAAAACCGCACGCTGTCCGGGCGGCGTCCGTCCGAGTATGTTCCGTCGATGCGGAAGGTGGTTACCTCGTACGGCTCGTGGTCAACCAGCACGGTGACGGTACCGTGCTTCAATCCGGTTTTCAGCACCGGATAATCCGGGAAAAGGGCCAGAACGGTTTCCGGCAGCGCGTCGGTGGTGATATCCCAGTCGTGCGGCGCAAGCCCGAGCAGGCTGTCCCGCACGCATCCGCCGACCGCATACGCGCAGAAACCATGTTCGGTCAGCCGGTTCAGAACGAGCCGGCAGGAGTCCGGTATGGCCATCATCGGGGATGCAGCAAAAGCTTTCATGTTTACTCCACAAAAACCGCAGTATTGCGGGAAAGTGAGCCGAAGGTCAGCGCAAGTCTGACCTGAAACGGCATCTTGGTATAGGTTTTGAAGCGTGTGGCGTCGATGAATTCTTCCATCGTGTACTGAATTTCGCCGCTGTTCGGGTTGACCACCGTGACGGTGTCCTGTTCGGCGTTCATGCCGGTGACAACCGCGTACTGCAGGCAGACGCCCTCGGCGCTGTTTTCGGAAAGCAGAACGATAACCGGCCGGTCGGCGCTCAGGCTTTCATGAATCCGGATCAGCAGATCGCGGTTGGAAAGACCGTTTGCAACCTGAATCTGCGCGTCCGGCATAGCCGGCGCCATGCAATCGGCGACCTCGGAAGCAAAAATAAGCTGATCTTCTGTCTTTACAAACCCGCTGCGGTCCGTAATCGGGTATCCAAGCTGTGTGCAGACGGCCTGCGCGGCGGCATAGCCGTCCGGCAGCGCATCGGCATCCAGCGTGACGGTCCGGCAGCGCACGCCTTCGGCGTACAGGGTGCTTTGCGCGAGAGAAGCGTATGTATCATCCGCCAGAAAGTCCGAGACGGCGCTTTTCAGCCAGAATCCGCCGCTGACGAGCAGCAGGACGAGCAGCAGAATGAAAAACTCGCGGGCAATGCGGCGTGCGGCGTCGGAGACCGTTTCGCCGCTGTACAGGCGGGAAGCCGTGCGCCGCTGGGCGCTGCGGGGCTTCTGAGCCGGCCTGCGCTGTGCTGCAGCGGGAGCGGTACGCGCGGCAGGGTGGCGGGGCTGCGCGGCCTTGCGCGCGGCAAAATCCTCATCCAGCACCGTCGGCTTATCAAAGGAGAGGGCAGCGGCGCCGGCCAGAGCGTCGTCTTCCTCATCCGTCAGCGGCGCCGACGGTCTGACGGGGCGCTCGGAAGGCTTGATCGGGTCATCGGAAAAGACCTGCTTGAGATTCAGCTCGTTTTCAGGCGCGGCGGTTGGTTTGTTTTCCATGGCGGGGTCTCCTGTCTATCTAAAAAGTCGAAATCTGTCTGAATTTTTGCGGTATAATTCCGTATCTTTTATAAGATTATCACATTCGGCGGCTTTGTTCAATGCAAAATCATGTTTTGCTTTAAAAGTCGGTGCAATTCGGTTATAATCGGATTTGAATTCAGAGAATGCAAACGAAAAGGATGAAAAACCATGGCACTTTTTAAAGACTGGCAGGACTTTGCCGAGCAGAAATCCGCTGAGCCGAACGCCCAGCAGTATTGGACCGAGTATTTCCTGCGTGAAAAAGAGTTTTACGCACAGCTTCTGAAAAGCGAGCCGATCAGCGGTACCGTGCAGGCTCTTGCCGAACGGTTCGGCGTTGACCTGATTGAAATGACCGGTTATCTGGACGGCATCAACGACAGTCTCAAAACAGCAA
The DNA here is from genome assembly GCA_051880755.1 of Hominenteromicrobium sp. Taxonomy (GTDB): domain Bacteria; phylum Bacillota; class Clostridia; order Oscillospirales; family Acutalibacteraceae; genus Hominenteromicrobium. Next base: position 1,796 of record JBJEOO010000257.1, on the reverse strand, counting down.
ACGACCTGGAGAATCTGACGGCTGAAAGCGAGGTTTCGCTCGATTACGACCCTGAAAAGCTCTATTACAATATGGTCGCCGCAAAGGCGGAGTGGCTCTATACGCTGCCCGAATGGGATGCACACCTCACCGAGGAGAGACGCCGCGAGCTGTATAAGCAGCAGAAATCCTCGACCACGATTGTAAAAGGCCCGAAGGTCGGCCGGAATGATCCGTGTCCGTGCGGAAGCGGCAAGAAGTACAAGAAGTGCTGCGGCCGCTGAGCAGCAATTGCAGATATAAATAAAATGCGCAGGAAACATCCTGCGCATTTTTCGCAGTGGGAGAGAAAGGAAGAAGTTCAATGGAATGTGAAAAGCTGTATCTTCAGGATCCGCAGCAGCTTGCGTGTCCGGCGGTTGTCACGGCCTGTACGCCGCGCGGCGACGGCACGTTTGACGTGGAAACCGACCGTACGCCGCTCTTTCCGGAAGGCGGCGGCCAGCTGAGCGATGTCGGCACCATGGAGGAGGCGCATGTCCTCTATTGCTTTGAAGCAAACGGCACGGTTCTGCACCGCACGGACGCGCCGTTTGAGCCGGGGCAGACCGTCCGCCTCGCGGCGGACCGGCAGGCGCGCCTGATACACACGCAGCAGCATACCGGCGAGCATCTGCTTTCCTTTGCCTATGCGCATCTTTTCGGTGCGGAGAACGTCGGCTTCCACATGGCGGAAACGCTCGTCACGATCGACCTCGACCGCGAACTGACGGATGCGCAGATCGCCGAGGGTGAGCTGTTCGCAAATGAAATGGTCTGGGCGGACCGCGCGGTCCGCATCTTTACGGTCGATGCTTCCGAGCTTTCCGAACTGCCGCTGCGCAAGAAAAACGAAAAGCTGCGCGGCGCTGTGCGCATCGTGGAGATTGAAGGCGGGGAGATGTGCACCTGCTGCGGCACGCATTTCACGCACACCGCGCCGGTCGGTCTCATCAAGGTGCTCGACCATGTGCGCTACAAGCAGGGCTGCCGCATTACGTTTGTCTGCGGCGCGCTGGCACTTCAATGGTTCGCTCAGGAAAACCGGGAGCTTCGCCGCACGGCAGCCAGACTTTCCGTTAAAACCGACGGCGTATATGACGCGCTGCTCCGAAAAGAGGCTCAGATCGGGCAGCTTCACGACACGCTCCGGGAAAAAAACGCGCAGCTTGCCGGTTTGTACAGCGCAGAACTGTTGAATGAAAGCATACCGTGTAAAGCATATCGGCTTGTTGTTAAGACGCTGTCCGTCGATTTTGAAACCGCAAAGCATATTGTGGAATGCGCCTGTAAAGGGAAAAACCTTTTCGTGGTGCTTTTCTGCGCCGACGGCGGCCGCTGCCGCTACCTCTGCATGGCGGGCGAAGGCTGCCCGGCAAGCTGCCGCGACGCCGCGCAGATCATCAATCAGACATTCGGCGCCAAGGGCGGCGGCAATCCCAAAATGGCACAGGGCAGCTTTGAAAAGCCCGGCGATTTTGAAGAAAAAATCACAGGCTTGACGGAAATGCTGTCCGCCTTATAATTCGCTTTTGATTTTGCTCATCGCGCCCTTTTCAAGCCGGGAAACCTGCGCCTGCGAGATGCCGATTTCGGCGGCAACCTCCGTCTGTGTTTTTCCGTCGATAAAGCGCATGGAGAGGATCTTCTTTTCCCGCGGATTCAGGTCGTGGATCGCCTCCTTGATGGCGATTTCCTCCAGCCAGTCTCCGTCTGTTGTACCGCCCTTGATCTGGTCCATAATATAGATGGTGTCGCCGCCGTCGGAAAAAACAGGC
>JBJEOO010000256.1:0-6616 GCA_051880755.1 Hominenteromicrobium sp. | reverse complement strand
CGACAGTCTGGGCTGCACCCTCTTCAGCACATAGCCGCAGACCGCGTACAGGCCGTATACGCCGCCGGTGAATTCCAGAGAAAGCTGCCCGGTGAGCTTCGGAAGCTCCCGTACGGAAAGCACGACGTTGACGTCCGAGAGGATGAAGCAGTACAGAAAACAGACGGCCATGGGGATGAGGAGCACCTTCAGGGGGAAGCGGCGCAGCACGCAGGAAAGCAGCGGCAGCGTCAGATACAGGCCGAGAATCATCGGCATATACCACATGTGGGAAAGATAGGACGGCTCAAGAAACAGCATCCGCTTCAGGCACAGCTCCGGCTGAAAATCCAGCTCATAGTACCATACGCAGAAAAGCTCATAGAGCAGCGTCCAGCATTCAAAAGTAATCAGCAGGGGAAGAAGCTTTTTCTTCCAGAAGGCCAAGACGTCCGCCGCGCAGTCATAGCGCCGGTCCAGAAGCAGATAACCGGTGAGAAACAGGAAAAGCGGGACGCCCAGCCGGCCGAAGGTAAAGGCGCAGAACGCGAAAAGCTTTGAAATGCCGGTAATCGAATTCATAGTGCCGGCATCAAAGCTGTAAATGTTTTCTGCGGCGTGAACCGTTATGACCATGATGATGGCAAGGCTTCTGACCAGATCCAGCCAGTCGATCCGCGCATTGGTGCGGAGAAGTTTTTGATCGTGCATTCCGTGAAACCCTTTCCTCTGTGCCGTGACAGCAGCAACCTGATTCACCGGCCTGTAAGCCCGGTGAATGATACAATTCCCAAAGTCTGCAAAGACGGGTGCAGCAAAGCGCTATGCATCCGACTGATTTAAATCATCCAGCGCTGCACGAACTGCAGCAATTACAAACGCGGAAAATGTACAATCCTTCCCCTGAATTGCCTGTTCCACCGCTTCTACGACATCGTTTGGAAAGCGGATGGTTTTGTTTGTGGTTGGGGGTGTGGAAGGAATCTTAAAATTGCCCATGCGCTTCACCTCGCAATACATTTGTACTGCATTTAGTTTACGTTGGCAATGTCCGAAAGTATGCATTGCAATCGCAATGCATACTTTCGGACAAGGTGAAAATGAGCCGCGGCTGAATGGTTCTGAAGCAGATTGGCGCAGAAAATACAAAATTCCCGTGAATGGATGCAATTTCACGAGAATTTCAAGATATTACTGCACATATCTGCGCGGCAGAAGTCAAACCGTTTGTCGAAAAAAAGCGGAGGCGGACCGGCCTGCGGACATACGGTGCGCGCCCGCACGGGGCGGGATGAATTTTATGCCGAAAAGTTACGGTTACCCATTGAAAATACCGGATTTTGTAGTATACTAATACGCATGATTTAATAATTGCTGTATCGGAGGGTAACAATGGCTAGAGAAAAATGGGCTTCACGCTCAACCTTTATTCTGGCGGCAGTCGGCTCTGCGGTGGGCCTCGGAAACGCGTGGCGTTTTCCGGGACTGGCGGCCAAATACGGCGGCGGCGCCTTTCTGCTGATTTACATTCTGGCAATGCTCATCATGGGCATTCCGCTTTTGATGATGGAAATTTCCATCGGACGGCACATGCGGCAGGGCGCGCCCGGCGCGCTGGGCGGCATGAACCGCAGATTTGAGCCGCTCGGCTGGGCGGCCACGGCCAATGCGTTCTTCATTGAGATTTACTACGCGGTTGTTTTCGCATGGGTTATCCTGATGGCGGTCTGCGCGTTCAAGTTTGCGCCGCTGACCGGCAACAGCGAAGCGGCCTCGGGCGTCTGGGCCGAGCTGATCCGGACGACCGGCACAACCAGCGGCTACACCACGATTTCGTGGCCGGTTGTGGGCTGCCTCGTCGTCGCGTGGGGACTCATCTATTTCTGCATCCGCAACGGCGCGCACAGTGTCGGCAAGGTTGTGAAATACACGGTGTTCCTGCCGGTGCTCTGCCTGCTGATCATGGCGGTGAAGGGCTTCACCATGCCCGGCGCCATGGAAGGCATCCGCACGCTTTTTGTCCCGGATTTCACGGCGCTCTCCAACCCGAACCTCTGGGTGGAGGCCATCGGTCAGGTATTCTATTCGCTTTCGATCATGATGGCCATCATGATTGCTTACGGCTCCTTCATTGACAAGAACGCCAACATCGCGGTGGATGCGATCATCATTTCGTTCTCCGACCTCGCGATCAGCGTGCTTTCCGGTATCGTGCTCTTCACAACGATGTACGGCACGGGCATGACGACGGCGGATATGAGCACCTCCGGCATCGGCACGGCGTTCATGATTTACCCAATGGCCATCGTCAACCTTTCGGACAGCGGCATCTTCAATGCCGTGTTCGCGTTCGTTTTCTACTTCTGCCTCTGCACGCTTGCCATCGATTCGGCCTTCTCCATTGTGGAGGGCGTTTCCACGGCGGTTTCGGATAAGTTCTCGCTGCCGAAGAAGAAGGTCACGGTCTGGACCTGCGTGATTTCCGGTGTGCTCTCGTTGTGGTTTGTTACGGGCGCGGGCCTTGCGTGGCTCGATATCGTCGACCACTGGTGCAACAACTTCAACCTGATTATCGTCGGTATTCTCGAGCCGCTCGCGGTCGGCTGGTGCTTCAAAACCGTGAAGGTGCTCGACGAAGTCAACCTGAATACCAAGAGCTTCAAAATGCCCGGCTGGTGGTTCAAGTTCTCTCTGAAATTTGCCGCCCCGATTCTGCTTTCCGTCCTGTTCGTCTGGAATGTTGTCGATCTGTTCGTCAACAACGGCGGTATCTACGGCTCCGCCGACGGCTACAGCCTGACCGCGAACCTCATCGGCGGCTGGCTGATGACGGCGCTCGTTTTCCTGAGCGGATTCATCGTGCGCATCATCGCGAAGCGCAAAAAGGCGCCCGTGAGCCGCTGCACATGGGACACCGCCCCGCGCGACTGATCCGATATAATCAAAAAACCGATTGCTCCGCATGCTTGCGGAACAATCGGTTTTTTATATGCCGGAAAGGAAGCTGTTCTGAAATCAGAATTCGATCTTCGCGGCGATGTACGCTTCAAGCTCGTCGATCTTCACGCGCTCCTGCGCCATCGTGTCGCGGTCGCGGATGGTTACGCAGCCGTCGTTTTCGCTGTCAAAATCGTAGGTGATGCAGAACGGCGTGCCGATCTCATCCTCGCGGCGGTAGCGCTTGCCGATGGAGCCGGTCTCGTCGAAATCGACCATGAATTTCTTCGCGAGGCGGTTGTAAACCTCCAGCGCCGGCGCGGAGAGCTTCTTCGAGAGGGGCAGCACGGCGGCCTTGTACGGCGCGACGGCGGGATTCAGGCGCAGCACAACGCGGACGTCGTTCTTTTCCGCGTCGAGCACTTCCTCATCATACGCCTCGGAGAGCAGCGCGAGCACCGTGCGGTCGAGACCGTAGGTGGATTCGATGATGAACGGGATGAACTTCTCGTTTGTTTCGGGATCGAGGTATTCCATCTTCTGGCCGCTGTACTCCTGATGGCGCGTGAGGTCGAAGTTCGTGCGGTTGTGCGTGCCGTTGATCTCGCCCCAGCCGAACGGGAACAGGAACTCGATGTCGCACGCCGCCTTCGCGTAATGCGCCAGCTTTTCGTGGTCGTGGAAGCGCAGGTGCTCGGCGGGCAGGCCGAGATCCTCAAAGTACTGCTTGCCGTATGCCTTGAAGTAATCGTACAGCTCGGTATCCGTGCCCTCCTTGCAGAAGGTCTGGAATTCCATCTGCTCGAACTCAATCGTGCGGAATGTGAAGTTGCCCGGGGTGATCTCATTGCGGAACGCCTTGCCGATCTGGCCGATGCTGAACGGCAGCTTCGCGCGCATGGTGCGCTGGACGTTCAGAAAATTGACGTATTCGCCCTGCGCGTTTTCGGGGCGCAGGTAGATGATGCTCTTGTTGTTGTTCGTGACGCCGCGGAACGTCTGGAACATCAGGTTGAATTCGCGGATATCGGTGAAATTGTGCTTGCCGCAGTTCGGGCAGGGGATATGATGATCCTTGATGTACTGGAACATCTCCTCCTTCGTCATGCCGTCGGCGTGCGCGTTCGGATCAAAATCGTCGATCAGGTTGTCCGCGCGGTGGCGCATTTTGCATTCCTTGCAGTCGAGCAGCGGGTCGGAGAAGGAGGCGACATGGCCGCTGGCCTCCCAGACTCTCGGATGCATGAGAATATCCGCATCCACCTCATAGCTGTTCTTGCGCTCCTGAATGAAGCGCTTTCTCCATGTATCCTTGACGTTGTTCTTCAGCCTTGCACCCAGCGGGCCGTAGTCCCATGTGTTGGCGAGACCGCCGTAAATGTCGCTGCCGGGGAAAATGAAGCCTCGGTTCTTGCAAAGTGCGACAATTTTTTCCATCGACTTTTCTTCAGGCTTTAAAACTGATTTCATTGAAAGAACTCCTTTCGCGCCGCTGGCTGCGGCGTTTTGTGATTTATTCATCATAGCACGTTTTGTACCGCCGCGCAATATGTCTTTCCCGTTTTGCACGAAAAGACGGGCCTCCCGTCATTTGGAAAGCCCGTTTTGTGCGGTATTGCGGCAGATTACACCGTTTCGCCCGCTATGATCTTTTTGATCTGCGGCAGCTTGAAGAGAATTGCGGCGGCAACCACCGTGAAAATCATTTCCGGCAGCATATATGCGCCGTTGTAGCACAGCGAATAGAACCACGGATGGCCCACCCATGAGGCGCCGAAGGCGACAAACTCCTCGAAATTCGCGAAGATGATCGCGCCGGAAAGCAGATGGCACACAAAGCGGAGCAGTACGGCCAGCCCGGTGCCCAGGCACATGCCGATATAGCCCTTGCTGCGGAGAACACCGGCCAGGCCGATGACGGTATACGCCGCGATGTAATCGAGCAGGATGGTGCCGATGAGACACGCCGGCGTCAGGCCCCAGCCGAGCACGCCGTCCATGGTGATGCCGAACGCAAGCTGAATCACAGACTCTGTAAACGACGCCGCAAGGCCCCACTTGAGTCCGAACATAACGGAAACCATCGCGCACGGCAGCATTGAAAGCAGCGTGACGGAGCCGCCGAAGGGCATTTTCAGGACCTTGATGAGGCTGAGCACCGCGCCGAGCGCAACCATAATCGCGCAGACCGCAAGCTTATGCGTATTGCTGTTCTTCTTCATTCTGAATCAGTCTCCCAACCATACAAAATTTCCGAAAGAGGAGCTTTCCGACAAAAAACGCGCACCGGTGATTCGGCGCGCGCAGCAATGCAAAAGGCATATTTTCCTACGTCGGCATTATCCGAATCAGGTTGCAGGTTCAGGCGGCTACGCCAATCTCAGCCGACTCATGCGTCAGCTCCCTTCTTTTCTTCAACAGTATAGCACCGCATACGCCCTTTTGCAAGGGCTTTCCTTGATTTCTCCCGGTGTGAATGGTAGAATAAAAACAGAAATATGCGAAAACGGAAGGAACACCGCTATGACCGCCTCTCAGAATGAAAACCGCTGCCCGCACAGCAAGAAATGCGGCGGATGTCAGCTTCAGAACCTCAGCTACAAGGAACAGCTCGCGTGGAAAGACCGCCTGTGCATCCGGCTTCTCGGCCGTTTCGGCCATGTGGAGCCGATTATCGGCATGGAGAATCCGTATCACTACCGCAACAAGGTGCAGGCGGCGTTCGGCACGACGCGCGCCGGGCGCGTGATCTCCGGCATCTACCAGAGCAGCACGCACAACATCGTCGCGGTGGACAGCTGCATGACGGAGGACGAAACCGCCGACCGCATCATCGTCGATATCCGGAAACTGCTCGTCGATTTCAAAATGACGACGTACAATGAGGTGACGGGGCGCGGCTTTCTGCGCCATGTGCTCGTCAAGCGCGGCTTTCAGACCGGCGAGGTCATGGTCGTGCTTGTCACCGGCACGCCGGTGTTCCCCGCGAAGAACAACTTTCTGCGCGCGCTGCTGAAGCTCCATCCGGAGATCACAACGGTCGTGCAGAACGTGAACGACCGCTTCACCTCCATGCTGCTCGGCCCAAATGAAAAGACGCTCTGCGGCCCCGGTTATATCACGGACGTGCTCTGCGGGCTGAAATTCCGCATCTCGGCGAAGTCCTTTTACCAGATCAACCCTGTGCAGACCGAGGTGCTCTACGGCAAAGCGATGGAATTCGCCGCGCTTACGGGGCGCGAGACGGTCATCGACGCGTACTGCGGCATCGGCACCATCGGCATGATTGCCGCGAAAACCGCCGGGCAGGTGCTCGGCGTGGAGGTCAACCGCGACGCCGTGCGAGACGCGATCTCCAACGCGAAGCTGAACGGCATGAAAAACATCCGCTTCATCTGTGCCGACGCGGGCGAATTCATGATCGGCATGGCGGAAAACCGCGAGCCGTGCGACGTCCTGCTGATGGATCCGCCGCGCGCGGGCAGCGACCAGGCGTTCCTCTCCTCCGCTGTCACGCTCGCGCCGGAGCGCATCGTGTACGTCTCCTGCAACCCCGAGACCCTCGCCCGTGACCTCACCTTCCTTTCAAAGCGCGGCTACCGCGTCCGGAAAATCCAGCCCGTCGATATGTTCCCACACACGAATCATGTGGAAACGGTATGTCTTTTGTCCAAACTAAAATCGACTCAGCATATTGAAG
>JBJEOO010000255.1:0-6675 GCA_051880755.1 Hominenteromicrobium sp. | reverse complement strand
CGCATCACCTGCGTAAACCCTTTGGGATTGCGGCATAGCTCAGCATAGGTCGCGTCATCCTTACCGTACAGCGTGATGTTCAGCCGGCGGCATCCGTACTGTGAAAAGAGTTCGGCATATGCTTCATCGATTAACGTTCCGTTGGTGTTGACCGATAAAATAATGCCCTTTTGCGCCAGCGCCGCATACAGCCGCGGGAACTCGGGATAAAGCAGCGGCTCGCCGCCGGTCAGCAAAAGGAACAGAAGGCCCTCCTGCACCGCTTCATCGGCAATTTTCAGCCATTCGTCGCAGGTCAGCAGCCTTCCTTCAGCATCCATTTCCGCTTTTGTCTTGCGGACATAGCACATTTTGCAGTCCATATTGCAAAGCGGCAGCAGCTCCAGCGACCCGCCCAGCGGAATATGATTCTGATCCGCTTTCGCGCGCAGAACCTGCTCGGCATATGTGCTTGCATGGTATAATTCCATAGGTTATTCTCCGTATAAATAATGATGCAGCGTCTCCACCGCACGCTCCTGCATGGTGCAGTCCAGCCGGACAATCCTGACCTGCATCGCCATCTGCTCGATGAGGTCCATCGCCCTGCCGATATTATCCGGTTTTGCAGACAAAACCGTGATTTCACCGTACAGAAGCGATACTTTTTCCATCACGGAAAGCTCCCGTATCCTGTCTTTTTCCGCCTGACGGATGATGACAATGGCGCCGATGGGCGCCGCTGCCTGTTCACAGCGTACCGTACTGCCGTAAACCGGAAAGCCGCAGGCCTGCCAGCCGTCCGGCGTCCGCTGCAGCAGGGTTCTGTCTCCGTTCAGATCGCCGACGCCGTTCCGGTACCGATGCCAAAGGTCGGTCTGCGTGGTTTTGCCCGTACCACTGGGCGCCGTGAACAAAATCGCCTGTCCCCGGTACAGAATGCTTGCCGAATGAAGCACCAGCGCCTGATTTTCCAGAAGAAGCTGCTCCAGATGCACATAAAACCACGGACGAAACTTGGTGTGCTGCGCTTCCCATGCATCCTTCTGCACGAAAACCGTAACCGCGCCGTTTTCATAACAGCTCATGATGTATTTTTCACCGTCATAGCTTTCGTGATACAGCCGCAGCTCCCGACCATCCTCCTGCCAGATCGTCATGGCGGGCAGCGAATAGCCCTTTCCCTGCGGCGGAGTCAGCTTTTCCACAGTCTCTATCCTGACCGGAACATGAGCGGTCACCGGCAGAACCGGCGCAAGGAATTTCATGTCGCTGTTCCAGAGTGTCAGCGGTCGGTCCGCCTCTGTCTCCAACGCCAGCGCCCCGATATAATAGATTTCTTTCATTTCCTCATTCCAATACAAAAGGAGCTGCATGCTGCCAACTGAGGGCAGCGCAGCTCCTTGTTCTCGGTATAATTGGGTATAATCTTAAATGCTGGAGTTGACAACAGAGGTGATGTCCGGAGTAATCGGCCCAATGTGAACCATTGTACTGCTGATGACACCAGCTCGCTGTGCAGCTTTCGCCACTTCATCAAACAACTTGTCCTGACCAAGGCCGCCGCCGCTGGAACCGCCGCCGTTATTGAAATCCCAGATCAGATATTCTGTTCCATTATAATTAAAAACCTTGCAGTTATTGTAATTGGTATCGCAATTCGTATAGAAAAGCGTATGGGTGCCGGTTTTCAGACACGGAACCGTAACCTGATTATAGACCGTCGTGGGATCACAAACTGCGACCGTCTCATTGAGCGCAAATTCCGTGATGAGCACATCAGCCTTAACATACTTCTTCATAGTAAATTCCTTCCTTCCTGCAATGTCTTATTTCCCTCACATTGCAAACACTGAATAAAATAATGCTTGAATTCCAACTTGAATGTCAGACCGGAACCCGGCCAAACGCTTACCCACACCGTACGACCATACCATGATCGACCGTCTTTTTCAGGAACGCCTCAACATCCGCGCGAATTTCCGCTTCCGGGCCGCTGTATTCCTGCAGCAGACCGTCTACCAGATCTTCTGCTGTACATTTTTGTTCGGAAAGGAGCTTCCAAAGGAACTGCCCTGTTTCCGTAAACGTAACAAATCCGTTCAGCTTTTTCGTCTGTTCTCCGACAGGAACCAGTATGGTATCGCCCGCTATAGTTCTCATCAGAAAATTGTCACTCGCCCGATAAAAAGCCTTGCCCTCCTCGGCTGCACTGGACTCTGCCGACGGCGCGTGAAAGGCCTTCTTCACTCAGCGTGCCTCCTCTCCGGAAATTGCCAATCTGACCGGAACCGCATCAGCTATGTATATGCAACTTTAGTCGGTCAGCATACAACAGACCGACACACCACACAGATCCTAATCAGATATATATATATCATACCATATTTTTCAGTGTTGTCAAGCGGCTTTGACTGAGAAAAAAATGAATTTTGCAAGAAAAATTTTCGGCTAAAGCGCGAGGTTCGGGATTTCGAGCGCTTTCGACACGGACAGCGTTTCAATCTCCTCTGCGGTCACCTCACGGCCGAGTTTTTCGGAGAAGTAAATGCCTTCCTGCACACGCTGCGTCTCGAGCGCGATCTTCGCGGTGGGCAGCAGCGGACATTTGCCGAGCAGAGCGTGAACCCAGTGCTGCTGCGAGCTGTCGTAATGCGCGCCGTCGGCATAAACCGTGTGGTCGAGGTAATCCATCTGGCCGAGATCGACCGTGGTATCCGTCTCCACATCGTGGCAGCGTGAGTGAATCGTCAGCGGATCGAGCGAAATGCCGGCCTCCGAGCCCCAGATCACCGACGACGGGAACGGCTTGCCGTAAATCGCCCAGGACTCGAGGATGTCCATCGAAAGCCCGCCCTTATAGGTTGCAAAACCAACGCCGAGTTCTTCAACGTTATAGCCGCTAACGGCGCGGCGGCCCTCATCCATTGCGATTTCCGCATAGGTATGGCCGCAGACACGTTCCAGCTCCGGCAGCCCGGTCAGGTAAAGCAGCTGCGAGATGTGGTAGACGCCCATATCGAACAGCGCGCCGCCGCCCGAGGTTGTTGTATTGACAAACTCCTTTGTGGCGTAGCCGTCAACAAACGGGCGGTTGCGGCGGCGGTAGCCGTAGGAACGCATGTGATAGATATGCCCCAGATCACCCGCATCGATGAACCGCTTCGCGCATTTCGTCTCGTTGGAGTAGAGAAAAGCGAGCTGAATATGGAGCTTCTTCCCCGTCTCCTCCATCGTTTCGTACATTTTTTTTGCATCGTAGAACGAGCCGGCCATAGGCTTTTCACAATAGCAGTCCTTACCCGCGCGCATGACGGCCATCGCGACCGGAGCATGCAGATTATTATGCAGGCAGACGTCCACAGCATCGATATCCTGTTCAAGCAGGAGCTTGCCGATATGCGTAAACCGCCGCTGAATGTTGTATTTGTCGCCGATATAGTTCAGACGTTCTTCGTTGATATCACAGATTGCGACAACCTCCGCTTCGGGAATCTTCGCATAATTCTGCAAATGCTGTTCGCCGATAATGCCGTTGCCGATCACGGCGATTCTGACTTTTTCCATATATACGCCCTCCTTATTCCGCTTTCTTGCCCAGATAGACGCCGTTGAAGAAGGACGGCTTGGCTTCCTGCTCGAATCCTTCCTGCTGCAGCTCGGCAATCAGTCCGCGCATCGTTGCAAGCTGCCATTCTACACGTGCGCATTCCAGCTCGCCGGAATGGTGCTCCACGCTGTATGCGCCCTGATAGCCGCTGTTCTGCAGCTTTCGGATCACCTCTTTAGCGTAAGGCATCGAATCCGCATGGATATGCGTATGCATGGCATAGGAAATGGCAAGCGCCTCGCCGCGCTCCGGCTCATCATAGAAATTGCGCAGGTGGTACAGATGGCCATATGCGGGGCTGTCCACGGCGTCCCTGACCTTCTCCAGATATTCCGGCACGCGGTCCCAGCCCCAGTGGTTTTCCGGCCCGATCTTCATGCCGCGGTCCGCACAGATCGCGCAGTATTCGCGGTATGTCCGAACGATATACTCGAAGGCCTCCTCCGGCATGGTGTGGCCCTCCGTGCCGCCGAAATCGATGCGGATCGTCTTTGCGCCGAGCTTCTCCGCCGCCTTGATGTACTCGAGCATCTGCGTGTGGTGTGCCGCACGCTCCTCCGGATCGTCCATCCAGAGATGCGGGCCGTCGACGCACAGATTGGCAAGCTCAAGACCGTTTGCATCGAGCGCCGCACGCACCTTGCCGATAAAGTCATCCTCCAGTGTCGGCAAAAATCCGGTCCAGATGTCGGCATTCGACACCCCATAGCGGTACTTCAGCAGATCCAGATAGCGGAAAACGTCGCATGTGCCGGCATACTTCATCCCGTGAAACGAATAGGACGCAACGGCTACTTTCATGTTTTGCATACAAACTCCTCCAAAAACACAATAATATGACTGAAAAATTCATTCTGTCATCAACTTAATTATACAAAACAGCAAACAGAAAACAAGCCGGATTCGTTTTTTGTGATGGAGAAATCTGCCGTGCTTTTTTGTGCAAAAACCATCAAGCCGCTTCCGCCACACAGAAGATATATTCTGTACGGCGTTTTTGTGGGGCCGGGGTATTTTTCATGGGGCTGCGGCCCAACCCCCCGCCGCATCTGCGGCGAAGGACGAGGTCTGCAAAAAAATAAGCACCGTGCTCTTACGGACACAGTGCTTATCTGGAGCTGCTAACCAGATTCGAACTGGTGACCCGATTTCCCACAAAAACGACGTTTTTGCGGGGCCGGGGTATTTTTCATGGGGCTGCGCCCCAAACCCCCGCCGCATCCGCGGCGAAGGACGAGGTCTGCAAAAAATAAGCACTGTGCTCTTCCGAACACAGTGCTTATCTGGAGCTGCTAACCAGATTCGAACTGGTGACCTCGTCCTTACCAAGGACGTGCTCTGCCTACTGAGCCATAGCAGCAAACCAAAAGGGCAAGTTGATGAACTCACCCTCTTGTGGCGACCCGGAACGGGCTCGAACCGTCGACCTCTAGCGTGACAGGCTAGCGTTCTAACCAACTGAACTACCGGGCCACATGGCAGGGGCAGTAAGATTCGAACTCACGGCACGCGGTTTTGGAGACCGCTGCTCTACCAACTGAGCTATGCCCCTGTATCTCGCGATCATTGACCGCTCGATTATTCTATCATTATCAGCGAAAAATGTCAAGATCTTTTGCAAAAATAATATCTGTATTTTATTTTGCAGTTCAAACTTTGTGCATCCCGAAAAAAGACCGCCGGTTTCACAACAGTAAATCCCCCGTACGGTTTCGATCATACGGGGGATTCTTTCATGTGTCTTTATTTATAGCTTGCCTGCGGAGAACAAAGCTCCCCGGCATGTGCAAGTCACCCAACGGGAAAACCTAGGCGTGCATCGCTGCTTTCAGAGGATTAAAGCCGTCCGGCAAACCGGAAATGCCGCTCTACGCTCCTTACGGTTTCGTCAACCGTACTGTGCTCGTTTCTCTCAATCCAAAAATAATCGCTGTTTTTAATTCGTTCATATCTTTGCTCATTGAGACTTTTCAGGGTTTCATTGCATACGGCTTTTGCTTTTTCGGTGTCGGATGTGCTGTTGATAAAATCCCGAAATCCCTGATGGTCGGGGCGATTACAGTAATCCTCAACCAAATTCGACGGCTCTTTGATCAGAAATACAATTCTTTCGGGATCCGTCAACCGATCAGCTTCCTCCACGGTCAGATGGCAGTCACACAGCACAATCCGATTCTGTGAAAGGCGGATTAAATCCAGCAGCACAAAGTCCAGCTGTTCTCTTGTGTTGTCAAGCAGCCATTGCTTGTATTCCTCAACCGTGCGTCCGAAAAAGGCGTCAGCATTCTCAAAGGCCTTGTTCATAGCGGGCTGAAAATCCGGATTTGAAATCTCCTGATGCTTTGGAAACTGCTCATCAATGTCATAGACCAATACATGATGCCGTCTGCCCAATTCCCTTGAAATCGTTGTCTTTCCGCCGCAGGGCGTTCCGGTTATGAAATACACATTTTTCAGGTATGCTTTGATTACATTATCTTGGAATATCATACAGATCACCTTAATTAAATAGTTTTCGGCATTTTCGTGCACAAAACCATTTAACGCAGTTTTATGCACTCAGATATTCCGCAATTTCAGAAACGTAACCATCGTCTTTACCTCCGCAGCTTTCAGATTATCCCGTTATGCAGGCAGCTGCTGTTTTTCTGTATGCAATCAGCGGGAAAGATCCTGCGAGATCTTGTAGAGCTTCTCATCGAAAATACGCGGCATGTTGAGCGCTTCGGTGATGTCGAAATCGACGATGCGCTCGCCCTGCATGACGACGACGCGGTTGCTCTTGCCGTCACGGAGCAGCTCAACGGCATGATAGCCCATCTGGCTCGCAACGACACGGTCACGAAGCGTCGGAGAACCGCCGCGCTGCACATGGCCGAGAATCGTCGCACGGCTCTCGATGCCGGTTTCCTCCTGAATGCGCTTGCAGATTTCCTCCGCATGGCCGACGCCCTCCGCAACAACAACGATGAAGTGGCGCTTGCCGGTCTGCTGCGCAAACTTGATGCGGTCGACCAGATCCGTTTTAAAATCAAACGGAACCTCCGGAACCAGCGTTGCAATGGCGCCGACCGCGATACCGGTAT
>JBJEOO010000254.1:0-29005 GCA_051880755.1 Hominenteromicrobium sp. | reverse complement strand
AAACAACCTGAGCAAACGCGTACGGCCGTAACTTCCGGGCGGTAAATTGTTCCTGCCTCTTGTAATTTCGTGTACAGTATTGTATACTAAAAAAGTGTAGAATACACGTTTCACATATTTCGGTGAAAACGCGAAAAACTGAAAGTAAATCATTCCGATTCAGAAAGGAAATGCAGTATGGAAATCACCAAAAAAACTACAATGGGCGATATGCTCGATTATGACCGCGGCATCGCGTATGTTCTGATGCAGTCCGGTATGCACTGCGTCGGCTGCCCGTCCTCCATCCACGAGTCCCTCGAGGATGCCTGCGCCGTACACGGCCTCGACGTCGACGAGGTCTTCGCCGCAATTCAGGAGTATCTCAACAGCAAGAAAGCGTAAATCCACAGACAAAAAATTGAGGACGGCAGTGCTGCCGTCCTCTTTTTTGTGCAGAAAAGGCGGGCAGTCTCTTGTGGAGACTGCCCGCCGATGCTGTGCTGTAAATCTATCAGGCTTACAGGGTAAAGGTAACGTCGCCGAGATCCGCGTTAACGGTGAGCAGCGTGCCGAACTCATGCTCGGATGCCGCAGCGCCGTTCAGATCGGAAACGGACTTCACGTTGCGCAGGAGGACCTTGAGGTTCTCCGCCTTGCCCTCGAAGTGGATCGTGACGCGGCCGCCCTCGTTCTTTGCGCAGACGGAGAGCATATCGTTGCCCTTGCTGTCCATGATCTTCGTGCAGGCCTTGTCGGAAAGCTCGAAGACATGGAGGGTAAGGTCCTTGCCGTAATCGTAATCCGGCTGCTGGTCGTTCGCACCGATCGCGACGATGGAGTTTTCGCGTGCGAGCAGCGGGAGGGAGAAGAAGTCGTAGTTCTCGCGCATCCAGCGGCCGCCGATCTTCGTCTCATTCGAGAGCAGGTGCGTCCACTTGCCTTCCGGCAGGTAATAGGTCACGTCGCCGTCCTTGGTGAATACCGGCGCGACAAGCAGGCTGTCGCCGAGCATGTACTGACGGTCGAGATCCTCGCAGGAGATATCGCCCGGGAATTCGAGCACCATGGCGCGCATGGTCGGAACGCCCGTTCTGTGCGTATTTACCGCAGCGGAGAACATGTACGGCATCAGCGTGCACTTCAGCTCGGAGAACTTCTTCACAACCGCAACGGACTCTTCGCCGTTCTCCTCGCCTTCCTTGCTGAACAGCCACGGCACACGGTAGGAGTTGGAGCCGTGCAGTCTGGAATGGGTGGAGAGCAGGCCGAACGCCGCCCAGCGCTTGTAGACATCCGCCGGAGCCGTGCCCTCGAAGCCGCTCATATCGTGGCTCCAGAAGCCGAAGCCGGAGAGGCACAGCGACAGGCCACCGCGCAGGGACTCGGACATGGACGGATAGTTGGAGGAGCAGTCGCCGCCCCAGTGAACCGGGAACTTCTGTCCGCCGACCGTGGCGCTTCTCGCGAAGAGGCACGCCTCGTTCTTGCCCTTGTATTCCTCAAGTACCTCGAATACGCACTTGTTGTAGAGGTAGGTGTAATAGTTGTGCATACGGACCGGATCGCTGCCGTCGTAGTACACGACGTCGGTCGGGATTCTCTCGCCGAAGTCCGTCTTGAAGCAGTCGACGCCCTGATCCAGCAGCTTTCTGAGCTTGCCCTGATACCACTTCCAGGCGCCCGGGTTCGTGAAGTCCACAAGACCCATGCCGGCCTGCCAGAGGTCCCACTGCCAGACGTCGCCGTTCGGCTTCTTGACCAGATAGCCAAGTTCCTTCGCTTCCTTGAAGAGCGGAGACTTCTGGCCGATATAGGAGTTGATCCAGACGCAGATCTTCAGATGCTTTTCTTCCTTCATGACCTTGAGCTGGTGGTCGATATCCGGGAACATCGCCTGATCCCAGTCGAAGTTGCACCACTCGTTTTCCTTCATCCAGTAGCAGTCAAAATGGAAAACATGCAGCGGAATATGGCGCTCTTCCATGCCGTTGACGAATTCCATAACGGTTTCCTCGTCGTACTTCGTCGTGAAGGAAGATGTGAGCCACAGGCCGAAGGTCCATGCCGGCGGAAGCGCCGGTCTGCCGGTGAGAGCCGTGTAATTCTCGAGCACCTGCTTCATATCCCCGCCGCCGACAACCATGAAGTCGAGCTTTTCGCCCGGAACGGAGAACTGCACGCGCGTAACCTGCTCGGAGCAGATTTCATAGGAAACCGGGCCCGGATCATTGACAAGCACGCCGTAGTTGCGGTTTGTGATATAGAACGGAATATTCTTATAGGAAATCTCGGTGCAGGTGCCGCCGTCCTCGTTCCAGATATCGACGCGCTGTCCGTTCTTGACAAACGGCGTGAAGCGCTCGCCGAGGCCGTACACCTTCTCGCCGATGTCGAGATCCATCTGTGCGCGCATAAAACTGGATGCCTTCAGATTCTCGCTGTGCATGCCGGCGAGATCGAGATCCATCTGCTTGCGCATCATCTCATCATCCTGCACCTGAATGGTACTGATCATGGAATGGCCGAAACGGTTGCCGATGCTGGTCAGCTTCTTGTCCTTATAGTAATAGGTGAAATCGCTCGGGTTCTTCGTGATCACGAGCTTCGTATCGCCGCTCTTGATGGAGACAGCCGTCTCGGTATCTTCAACTTCCAGCTCACAATGCGCATCGTTCAGCTCAAAAGCGGGCATCTTCTGATTGCTGCCCATGAAGTGATACGCCTCGATGCGGATGATATCCGGCTGCGGAGAGGAGACGAACAGTTCAAGCAGCGGACCGCCCATTGCACGCATGTCCATGGCATACGGAACCGTATAGAGATAAACGCGGTCTTTCTCTACTTTGACTTCTCTGATCTGAACAACGTCGTTGTTTGTAACGCCGGGTTTGTTCATCCAGTAGCCTTTTGTGAATTTCATAAGCTCACTGCCTTTCAAAAAAATTTCAAAATTCCACGGATTACACTTGCGCTTTCTTCGCAAGTGCTCTATCATAAGTATAGACGCTAAAGCAAACAAAGTCTACCGCTAATTTTGCAAATTTTATAACGATTTTGACACACAGCAAGCCGAAAGGTGGTGTTTTCCATTCCATCGAATGAATTTATGCGCATGAAGGAATCGCGGCGTCACGGTGACGAGCTTCTGCCGATTATGACCTACTACATCCCGGCGGAACACGCTTTTTCCGCGCTGGACTGCCATTGGCACGACGAGATGGAGCTTTTCCGCGTGATGCAGGGCGTGGTAACCATTCAGTGCGGCATGTCGCTTTTTGAAGCGCACGCCGGGGACATTGCATTCTTCAACAGCGGTGAGCTTCACGCCGCCGTTCCGGCGGACAACGCGCGCGACCTGTCGTTTCAGGCGATCGTATTCAGTCCGGATTTTCTCTGCGGCGTCACAAACGACATCATCCGCGTCAAATATGTTTCACCTGTGATGAACGGCGAGCTGCGCCTGCCGAGCCTGATCCGGCAGGGCACGCCGCTGCACGGACGCATCTCCGCCGCATTTGACGCCGTGTATGAGCTTCTTGAAAACCGGCCGCCGTATTTTGAATTTTCCGCGCGCGGCGGAATGCTGGCAGCCTTCGGCGCGCTGGTGGAAAACGGGGAGACCGGCAGCGGTGCGTCCCGCTGCGGCGCCGCGGCTTCCAGCATCAAGACGGCCATCCGCCACATTCAGGAAAATTACCGTGCCGCGCTCACCATTGCCCAGCTTGCGGACATCGCCGGTATGAGCGAGGGGCATTTCTGCCGCGTTTTCAAGCAGTACACGCTCAAAACACCGGTACAGTACATCAACAGTGTGCGTCTGGCCCATGCGGCGGACCAGCTTGCCAACACAAACAAGCGCGTGCTCGACATCGCCATGGACTGCGGATTCAACAGCGTAAGCTATTTTATCGAGGTCTTTCGCGAGAATTTCGGCATCACGCCCTCCAAATACCGCAAAAACTGAAAACAGAAGGGAAATGACCGGGAAAAATGGATATGATATGGATTATACTCTTGGTAATATTGGGACTGATCGTTCTGCTGACGCTTCTGTGGCTTTTCTGTATCGCGCCGGCCTCGCCGCGCGGCGACTTTTCCGCGCTCAAATCTTACGATTACGCGCACCGCGGACTGCACGAAAAGGATTTTTCCGTGCCGGAGAATTCTCTGGCCGGCTTCCGGGCGGCCGTGAAGGCCGGATACGGCATTGAATGGGACGTACAGCTCACAAAGGATAAGAAG
This sequence comes from Hominenteromicrobium sp., assembly GCA_051880755.1. GTDB lineage: Bacteria > Bacillota > Clostridia > Oscillospirales > Acutalibacteraceae > Hominenteromicrobium. The sequence goes on along the minus strand of JBJEOO010000254.1, from coordinate 24,781 downwards.
GTTGTCGTCCACCATGACCGCAGTCTCAAGCGCATGTGCGGCGCGGATATCTCCATCGGCGACCTCACCTATAAAGAGCTGCGGCAATACCGCCTGCTGAACACCGAGGAGCGCATCCCGCTGTTTTCCGAGGCGCTGGAGACCGTCGGCGGCAGGACGCCGCTCATCATCGAGCTGAAGGGCTACGACGACGCCGACATGCTTTGTCCGCTTGTCTGGGAGATTCTCAAGGACTACAAGGGCGATTACTGCATCGAATCATTCGATCCGCGGATTGTCGCGTGGTTCAGAAAATATCATCCGCATGTTCTGTGCGGTCAGCTCATGGGCCATTTTACCGGCAAAGAACCGGAATTCAACAGCCGCATCAAGGCGTTTTTCGCGCGGAACCTCTGGACAAACGTCTGCACCCGCCCGCACTTTGAGGCCTATGACCTGCATTTTAGGCAGAATCCGAGCCACCGCACCGCCTGCGATCTGCTGAAAATGCAGGAGGTAAGCTGGACCATCCGCAGCGCGGAGGAATACCGCATCTGCAAATCCGCCGGCGCGCTGTGCATCTTTGAGTACATCCGTCCGGAGATCACCGACGGTCACGAGCACTGAATGTGCGCCGGAGCGCGGCGTGATGCGGGCAGGCGGCTGCGCAAAACAGTATTGATTTTTCTCCGGAAATGCGGTACAATGAATTTGTACTGAGTTGTACATACAATTTGAAACCATTATTAAATTTATCATGCAGGAGGAATTTGAAATGAACAACATCCCGCAGGTTAAAATCGGCGTTGTCGCGGTCAGCCGTGACTGCTTCCCGGAGTCCCTTTCGGTCAACCGCAGAAAGGCGCTGATGGAGGCCTATACAAAGAAGTACGGCACCACCGAAATCTATGAGTGTCCCATCTGCATTGTGGAAAGCGAAATCCACATGGTGCAGGCGCTCGAGGACATCAAAAACGCGGGCTGCAACGCGCTCGTCGTTTACCTCGGCAACTTCGGTCCGGAAATTTCCGAGACCCTGCTTGCCAAGCATTTTGACGGCCCGGTCATGTTCGTCGCAGCGGCGGAGGAATCCGCAGACGATCTGCTCGACGGCAGAGGCGACGCATACTGCGGCATGCTCAACGCGAGTTACAACCTCAAGCTCCGCAGCGTGAAGGCATACATTCCGGAGTATCCGGTCGGCACGGCGGAAGAATGTGCGGATATGATCCACGAGTTTGTTCCGATTGCCAGAACGATCGTCGGTCTCAAGAGCCTGAAGATCATCAGCTTCGGCCCGCGTCCGCTGAACTTCCTCGCCTGCAACGCGCCGATTAAGCCGCTCTATGATCTCGGCGTTGAGATTGAGGAGAATTCCGAGCTGGATCTGTTTGAGGCGTTCAACAAGCACGCAAACGACCCGCGTATCCCGAAGGTCGTCGCCGATATGGAAGCCGAGCTTGGCGCAGGCAACATGAAGCCTGAGGTTCTGCCGAAGCTCGCACAGTATGAAATTACGCTGCTCGACTGGGTTGAGGAGCACCGCGGCTACCGCGAGTACGTCGCGATCGCAGGCAAGTGCTGGCCGGCCTTCCAGACGCAGTTCGGCTTCGTTCCGTGCTATGTCAACAGCCGCCTCACCGGCATGGGCATCCCGGTTTCCTGCGAGGTTGATATCTACGGCGCGCTCTCCGAGTTCATCGGCACCTGCGTCAGCCTCGATGCCGTCACGCTGCTCGACATCAACAACTCCGTTCCGGCGGATATGTACAACGCGGAAATCAAGGACAAGACCGCTTACACGCACAAGGATACCTTCATGGGCTTCCACTGCGGCAACACCTGCTCCAGAAAGCTTGCGTTCTGCTCGATGAAGTACCAGAAGATCATGGCGCGTACGCTGCCCGAAGAGGTCACACAGGGCACGCTCGAGGGCGACATCATGCCGGGCGACATCACGTTCTTCCGTCTCCAGAGCACGGCGGACACGCAGCTTCGCGCGTACGTCGCGGAGGGCGAGGTTCTGAATGTCCCGACAAAGTCCTTCGGCGCAATCGGCGTTTTCGCGATCCCGGAGATGGGCCGCTTCTACCGCCATGTGCTGATCGAGAAGAACTATCCGCACCACGGCGCGGTCGCGTTCGGTCACTACGGCAAGGCGCTCTATGAGGTCTTCAAATACCTCGGCGTCACGGATATCGGCTACAATCAGCCGAAGTCTCTGCCGTACCCGACGGAGAATCCGTTCAATAAGTAAGTCATAAAAACAGCATTGCGGGCGTCCCCGAAAAGGAGACGCCCGCTTAAATTTATGGACAAAGTATTTTGAAGCTAAGAGAAAATATTTGCATGGATAAATGAAAATTTGTATATACGGAGGGACTGGATTTGGATTATTGTATAATGAAACAACATGATATTGAAAAATGCGCTTTTACTCTTATAAAAGCATTTGGTGAAGAACCTTGGAATGAGCATTGGACATACGAGCAAGCCTATACCAGAATTGACGAAATCATGTCAGCAAGGGTGTCAAGAGGATATGTAATCTATGATGGCGATACCGTTGTTTCTATGCTTTGCGGAAGAATTATGACATATTTGGACTTCAAGGAGCTGTGGGTAGATGAGTTCAGCGTGCATCCTGACTACCAAAGGCAGGGAATCGGAACGAAAATGATAGAATTTGTCAGAACACAACTAAGGAACGAAACAGAAAAAATATCGTATATTGTTCTTAACACAGAGAAAGGTTATCCGAGTGTAAAATTCTACGAAGCAAATGGTTTTAAATCCGATGAGTCATTAGTGTTTATGGCAGCAGATGTATAAAAAATTGTTTTATATGGTCTTTCTGTCAATCTCCTTCTATGTACCAATTTGGTCTTAAACAAGTAAACTTATCAAACCACATCACAACATCTCTATTCAATTGCAAGATATATTCCAACTCAGAAGGTGCATAATGCTTAGCCCATACAATAGATGTGATTGCACTTGTACTGATATATAAGGCAAAAAGCTTCCAAAAGTCATCCGGAACACTGCCATTAAAATACCCGTATATTTGACCGGATGCAAAGGAAGGATATTCTACTCCCAGTCTATTAAACTCATACCATGGATCTCCATAATTATCAAAATCAACTGTCTGCCAATCTATCACATATACTTCATTCTCTCTTAAAATAAGATTCCCCATGTGATAGTCCCCATGAAGAAAGCATTGCTTTCTTCCTCTTAACAAATGTTTATTCTGTTCTATATATTTTAAAATAATTGAAGCTTCTTTAAAATTCTCTCCTTCGTTTCTATATGCTTCCAGCCTTGGCCCAATTACTTCAAAATAGCGATCATACCAATCTTGATTTTCTGCATCTACCTGAGCTGCTTCATGTATTCTTGCAAGGATTTTGCCGGCTTGAATCCCAATTTCATATTGTTGCTTTCTGCCCAAAGTCGAGAGAATTTTTTCCAGTTCTGTTCCGTCCACCCAAGAAAGAAGCTGATATATTCCGTCATCTTTCTTCTCAAATGAAATACATTCCGGAACAGGCAATTTTGCATCATTCATTTGCTGCAAAATTCCATAGTCCTTTTTCTTTGAATCATATTGATCGTGTTCCGATATTCTTAGAAGATATGTTTTGCCATCTTTACCGGTGCACTTGTATTTCTTATCACCGGACATTCCTTTTGTTATTTCTGTTTGCTCCACAAAAAGCATCCTTATCCACCTCAAAATCTTTCATAAATCCCAATTTACACGGGCGTCCCCGAAAAGGAGACGCCCGCATTTTTCATTATATTATACAAATCGTATATTTTTAAATGAATGCTTATCCAAACACCAGCTTGCCGTCGATTTCATAAAGCGCGGCGCAGAGGTCGATGGCGCGGGTGCGGTAATACAGCATAATGCTTTCCGCCACGGTGATGGCGGCGAGCGGGTCGTCCTCGCTGACGGAATCGCGGATAGCCTGCAGCTCGTTGCTCTGCTCGTTGATCCAGTGCGACTGATCCTCCGTGACCTGCTCAACCGTCTTATCGTCGCCGCGCTCCAGAATCTGCGCGTAGACCGAATCAATCTGCTCCTGCCATCTTTCGGAGGCCGTATTGCATGCCGCGATGATATTGGCAACCGAGCCGGCCGTTTCCAGGTCGGATGCATACTGCGCATCAACCGGGTTTGTTTCAAAGGCAGCACGGAACGCCTCGCTTCCGTTTTCCGGAGCGGGCAGAACGCTGTGATGGCTTTCTTCCGCTTCGTCACCTTCGGGCGCAGGTGTGGGAATCATGTCCTGACCGTCCTCTTCGGGTGCCGCGGTCGGCTCTGGTGCGGGCGTAATCTCCGTGCCCGGCGCGGAACTTTCGGAGGCGGTCTGCGAAGCGGTCTGTCCACAGGCGGCAAAAGAGAGCATCAGTGCCGCCGCACAAAGAACACAGGCAAGTTTTCTGAACATTTTCATATGCAATCCTTTCCGAGAATTTTCTCTGATCCAATCGGGAATTTACGTAAACTGAACACTCATAGCGTACCACAAGAAAGAAAAATATGCAAGGGAAACCGCTTATGTCCTTGCGAAACCGGAAAACTTTTTCTATAATAGAAGCAGTAAGAAATCTGGGAGGAACCGCCATGAAGCTTTATGAAAAAACGCTTTCGAGCGAAACAAAATTTGAAGGCCGGATCATCAAGGTCATTCTCGACGATGTGGAGCTTGAGAACGGAAAACCCGCCAAGCGCGAGGTCGTCTGCCACAACGGCGGCGTCTGCGTTGCGGCGCTGACGGAAAACGACGAGCTTCTGCTTGTCCGTCAGTTCCGCTATCCGTACAAAGAGGTTCTGCTTGAGCTGCCTGCCGGAAAGCTGGAAAAAGGAGAAGATCCATTTGAGGCGATGAAGCGCGAGCAGATGGAGGAAACCGGCACGGAGGGCGAAAATTACATTTCACTCGGCAATTTATATCCTTCTCCGGGCTACTGCGGGGAGATCATCCGCATTTGGGCGTGCCGTATCTCCGGCAAGGGCAAAATGAATCTGGATGACGACGAGTTTCTGGAGGTGGAGCGCATCCCGCTCAAAAAAGCCGTCGAAATGGTGCTGAATAACGAAATTCCCGATTCCAAAACACAGGTGGGCATTCTGAAAACCGCTGCGCTCGTCGAGAGTGGCCGGCTGTAACCATCATTTTTCGTTTGAAAAAAGTTTTGGTTTATGCTATAATTGAATATAGAACAACGTGTGGTTTTCTCGCAAAACGTAAGTCCAGTTGCGGGAAGCCACGCTTTTTTTATGGAAGGGAGCCGGGGTATGTTTCAGGTAAACGATACGATTTTATACGGCAGTCAGAGCGTGTGCACCGTTACGGAAATCTGTGAGAAAAAAATCGGCGGACAGAAGCTCCGCTATTACGCCTTAAAGCCCGTTTTTGACGATCATTCGACGATCTATGTGCCCTGTGAAAACAGCGGTCTGGTGGGCAAAATGCGCAGAATTCTCTCCGCTCCGGAGATCTATGCGCTGATCGACGAGCTGCAGGAGGAAAATGCGCCGTGGATCGTCGATGAAACCGAACGGAAGGCTGCGTACAGTGAAATCATCCGCAGCGGCGACCGGAAAGCGCTTGCCGGGCTGATCCGCACCTTATATCTGCACAAGGAACAGCAGCGGGCGTCCGGAAAAAAATTTCACGCCGTGGATGAGCAGCTGCTCGACCGCGCACAGAAGCTTCTGCACGAAGAATTTGCTTATGTTCTGAACATCCGTCCCGAGGATGTTCCGCCCTTCATCGCAAAACGGATTGAAATCACCGAAAAGCAGTGATGTTCCCGGTGTCCGGCAGGTTTTGCCGGACACTTTTTTATTTTGAAAAATTTGGGTTGATAATCCTGCCCGAATGTGGTATCAATAAAAAAGAAACGAATGCTTCTTTTTTTCGGAAAGGCAAGTGATTTCAGTATTGAAACGGACCTATATCACCCAAATGCCGGATAAAGCCGGCGCATTTCTGCGGGCCAGCCGCATCATTGCAGAAGCAGGCGGCAACATCACACGCATCAGCTATAACAAAGCCGTCGATCTGCATATGCTGTTCATTGAGGTATCGGCCGAAGCCGGGCAGCTCGATCTGATTTCGGACCGACTGCGCGAAATCGGCTATATACGGAACGACGCCGCGCCCGGCCAGACGATTCTGCTCGAATTCCGCCTGCCCAATACGCCGAGCGCCGCTCTGCCGGTGCTTGAGCTGATTGAAAGCTGCCATTTCAATATCACCTATATCAGTGCGCAGGAAACGGAAGAGGCCTATCAGAATCTGAAAATCGGGCTTTATATCAGCGATCCCAAACAGACCAAAGCGTTTCTGGACGCTGCCGCGAAATGCTGTGAGCTGAAAATTTTAAACTACGACAAAAGCCAGAAGATTCTGGACAATACCGTTTTTTATCTGTCTTTCGCCAATCAGGTGTCGTCTGCGCTTCACCTCGGACGTGACGCCACCGATGCTTTGATTGCGGATTCCAACCGCATTATGCAGATTCTGGATGAACGCAATGAAGCGCCGTACAAGACGTTTTCCTATATCGGCAAATTTGCGGAAATGCTGCACAGCTTTGAAGGCAGCGCATTCTGCGCCAAGCTGCACCGCAGAAGCCTGAAAAATAGTTTTACCCTGCACATGATTGAACCGCCCTGCGGCAGCAACACATACATTCTCGAAAAAAACGAGCATCTGCTGTTCATCGACTGCGGCTTTGCGTGCTATAAAGCCGAAATGCTGGACATCCTGCACGGTCTGTTCCCGGATTTTGATGCGATGGAAAAATCCATTGTGCTGACACACCCGGATATCGACCACTGCGGCCTGCTTGCTCTGTTTGACCGGGTCTATGTCAGCGAGGATGGCCGGCTGAATTTCGCCTTTGAAAACAACAGCCTGCCGGATTTTCGCGAGCAGAATAAGCTGCACGCGCCGTACTGCCGCATCAGCAAGCTGCTTTCAAAATACACGCCGCCCGATATGGACACGCTCCGCCTCATCGAGCGGACGCGGGAAAAGGAAGATGCGCCCATCTCGCCGCTTGGCTCCCTAAATTTTCAGGGCCTCACACTCGATATTTTCGAGGGCAACGGCGGCCACGCCAAAGGAGAGATCGTGCTGGTGGATGAAACCAACCGGCTCGTGTACAGCGGCGATATCGTCGTCAATATCCGCGGCTTTTCCAAGGAACAGGCGGCATTCAACGCGCTTGCGCCGTACCTGATGACAAGCGTCAATCTCGATTCCGCCCTTGCCGCCGAGGAACGCCTCTATCTCCAAAGCAAATTCAGCCCCGAAGCCTATACCTACTGCTGCGGCCACGGCGCAATCATGGAATCCGCAACCTGAAGCATACCATACACTTTCAAAAAGAGACCCAAAAGGTCTCTTTTTCTTTTACAGAAATTTGCAAAAGCCTTAACGGTTTCCAGATAGCGCAGGCCTGTATATTCCGATACCATATAGATGGACTTTTTGATGAAAGAAGCATGGAAATGAAAAAGAGAAATATCGCAGTCTGCGGTCTGGCCGCTCTGCTGCTCCTCTCTGTCATCGCCGTCTGCGCGGTTTTGCTGAACCGCACGGGAGGGAACGCCGGAGGTATGAAGCTTGAAAAGAATACCGTATCCTGGGAGCAGGAAATGAAAAGCGCAAACGAAGCGGCCGATATTCAAATTCCGTACTATTCGGATATTTACATGCAGGGCGGCTCTGACGAAATTGAAATGTATCTCGTCAACCCCAAGGAAAACGACTGCTATTTCACATACACGCTGATTCTGAAAGATAGCGGTGAGCAGATTTACCGTTCCAATCTGATTGAACCGGGGCAGGCTGTCGATCTGGTCAAGCTCGAACGGAAAATCGAGAGCGGAGCATATGCGCTGGACATGCAGATTGATACATATGCACTGGAAACCCAGACGCCCCTGAACAATGCCATTGTATCCACCAAACTGATCGCTCAGCAGGTAACGCCCTGAAAGGGATTACATAAAAACAAAAAAACAGGAGGAATCACCATGAGAAAAATCAAAACCTTTGCTGCTGTGGCGCTCGCCGCGGCACTGCTCTGCGCAAGCGTACTGCCTGCATCCGCGACATCCGTTGACGTCAAGGAAGGCGAAAATGCCTCGGCATCCACCAGTGTTTCCATCGTAAAGGAAAACCCGGCGCCGGTCTTTACGGTCGGCATTCCGGCGGAAATCACCATCACGTCCGCTGACCCGGCACAGCTCACCTTTACCATGGGCGAGGAATCTCTCAACGCAATTCCGGACGGAAAGAAAGTCAGCGTGAGCATCGCAGATGCCGGCTATACAGGCGTCACGGGCAAATTCGCACTGTACAGCGCGGATGCAGACGCGGAGGCAACCTACGGCGTTTACGGCAGCAAGTACAGCATCAGACCGTCCGACGCTTATGCCATCGGCGATCTGCTCGTCAGCTTCTACGGAAACGAGAAAATCACTGACGGACAGGCTTCCATCGGCAGAGTCATCAAGGCCGATGATTTTGACGGTATCGCCGCCGGCACTTATACCGGCACGCTGACCTTCAGCATCGACGTCCGCAATCAGTAATATACGGCGGCAGCAGAAAAAGACGGAGAACCCATCGTCGGATCAGTTCTCCGTTTTGTTTGCTGCGGTCTTGTCTGTTACGGCGAAATATCCGCCATTTCCTGCGCATTGAAGGTGAAATCAGCCGTATGCAGGCTGTTTTCAAAACAATCGTATATTTCCTCATAGGAGGCGGTTTTGATGTCGATGCGCTGTATGCTGCCGTTGAACAAGCCCCAGTTATCGCCGGTATTCACCGTTTTGTAGGTCCACTTGATGCAGCCGATCTGATTTTTCCTGTATTGTTCACAGGCATAGCGCTCCTGCTTCTGATTGTTGAATTCACCGACCAGCACCGCCGTGCCCCAATCCTGCCGCGCTGCTGTCAGCTCCTGAACACGGTACTTGACCATGCCGCGGTCGGTATCATACAAATGGAGCTGATAGAGCATATTTTCATAGCCCATCTCGTTCGGATCGGGCAGAACCGTCGTGGACCATATTCCCTCCAGCGAGATGATATGCCCGGAATCCACCGCGCGCACGGCATGATACAGGCAGTCATAGGCGGCGTTTGTGTGGGAAACGGCCTCCGCGCTTTCCGCCGCCCAGGCGGTATCGCCCGTATAGCCGCCGTTATTCTGCGGCTCATTCAGAAGGTCATAGGCCGCGATCACCGGATTATCCCGGTATCGTTCCGCGATGGCCTGCCAAAGGCGCTCCGCCGTTTCCAGATTGCTTTCTTCCGTATACAGCAGATTGCGGCCCGCTTTTCCCGTGCAGTGATTCATGCTCTGTCCGCCGGGCGCGCCGTGCAGATCCAAAATCACATAAATTCCGTGCTGTTCACACTGGTCAAGCAGCCAGTCCAGACGCAGGAATCCCGGATTCTCGTCGGGATTCTCCGAAAGCCACGCGCCGTCCTCCGTCATGAAATTGCGATACCAGAACGGTACGCGCACGCAGTTGAAGCCGAGCCGTTCGATCTGAGCGATATCCCCCGCCGTGATGAAATGATCCTCATAGGTCTTGATCAGCTCAGCGGTTTTCTCCGCGCCGAAGCGCGATTCAAGCACCTCAAGCGTATCGTAATAGCCCCAATCCTCCGCGTACTGGACAATCGGTCCCATCCAGGTTTCCATCAGCATCCATCCGCCGAGATTGATGCCGCACAGCAGGATTTCTTCCCCGTCCGGCGTTGTAATCTGTCCGTCCTGAACAGACAGCATACCCCCAATCGGCGGATTTTTCCGGTCATATTCCGCCAGTTCCTTCGGCGCACAGCCCGAAAGGCTGAATAAAAGCAGCAGAGCCAGCAGAACCGCAGTAATTTTTCTTTTCATAGTTCCCCCAAAAAAACTCATGCCGTAAAATCAATATCGTATCGTGTGCCGTGCGAAAACAGGACGCCCTCTGTCAGCCGGATGCGGAGAATACAGGTGTTTTCATCGCTGAAATCGTTGTGTCCGTTGTCTATCCATGCTGCAAAGGCCGTGCGCAGCTTTTCCGCAATATCGTGATTTTCCGGTTTTCCGAAATATCCCAGATTCTCGCCTATGCCGTGCGCGGTAAACCATTCGCCCGATACGGCAGCGAGCGGATTCTTTTCAAGCTGCCGCATCTTATTGGATAAACCGTAGGTAATCACATAAAACGCGCCGTCGTCATACAGCGCATTCACGCTGCGCACATAGGGTACATTATCAGCAGTTGTCGCCAGCGCCAGGACATTGTCCTTGCCGAAGCGCTCCGAAAGAATTTTTTCCGTTACAGCATTCCGCTTTTCCATATTTTTTCTCCTTTTATGTAATGGTTATATCGTAAAAAGCTGCCGCAGCGTCACGTCTGCGGCAGCTTTCATACACTGCTGTAGAGCATCCACAGAAAAAGGGATACCGTTTAGTTTTCTTCGTCGTCTCTGTCCTCAATATCCGGCGTAAGGTCATCCTCCTCGCCTTCGTCCGCAGTGCCGTCATCCTCAACGTCGGAGATTTCCTCGCTGTCGTCGTGCGGTACGCGTGCCATGGTAATCACACGGCTGCCTTCGGCAATCTTCATGACGCGCACACCCTTGCTCGGCCGCGCGCAGATGCGCACAGACTGCGCTTCAATGCGGATGATGATGCCGTCGTCGGAAATCAGAATGATGTCGTCGTCCAGATCAACCACCTTGATGGCCGCCACATCGCCGTATTTCTCAACATGATAATTCAGAATGCCCTTTCCGCCGCGGTGCTGGAGCCGGTAATCCTCAATTTCGGAGAGACGGCCATAGCCGGTTTCCGATACGGTGAGCACAAAGCCGTTCTCCCGCAGAATACTCATGCCGACCACCACATCGTCGCCGAGCAGGCGGATTGCGCGCACACCGCGCGCCTGACGGCCCATTTCGCGAACGTCGCCTTCATGGAACCGTATGGCCTTGCCGTGCTTTGTCGCGACCAGCAGATCATCATGACCGCTTGTGATGCGCACCCAGCTCAGCACGTCGTCCTCGGCCAGATCAAGCGCAATCAAACCGTTCTTGCGCACATTTGCAAACGCCGCAAGACTGACACGCTTGATGACCGCATTCTTGGTGACCATCACAAGATAATGACTGCTGTCAAATTCCGTCACGCGGAGCATCGAGGTGATGCGCTCCTCGGGCTGCAGAGGCAGCAGATTCGTAATATTCATGCCGCGGCTCGTACGCGACCCCTCGGGAATCTCGTAGCATTTGAGCCGGTAAACGCGTCCGCGGTCGGAGAAGAACAGCACATAATCGTGCGTATTCGAGATGAACAGCTCCGTCGCGACGTCCTCTTCGCGCCGGGACATGCCGGAAATGCCGCGTCCGCCGCGCCGCTGTGTGCGGTAGGTGTCGAGCGTCTGACGCTTGACATAGCCGAAGTTCGTCAGCGTGAGCACACATTCCTCCTGCGGAATCAGATCCTCCACGTCAACCTCGCCGCTGACCGAAGCAATCTCCGTGCGGCGCTCATCGCCGAACTTTTTCTTCATTTCAATGGCTTCGTCCTTGATGATGGCAAACCGCCGCGACTCGCTGGCAATGATATTGATGTAATCGGCAATCTTCAGGCGCAGCCCTTCCAGCTCTTCCTCGATCTTTGCGCGTTCGAGGCCGGTGAGCTGTCCGAGACGCATCTGCACAATCGCCTGTGCCTGCACGTCATCGAGACCGAAACGGCTCATCAGGGCTTCCTTGCCTTCCGGAATGGTCTTTGAACTTCTCAGAATCGCGATAACCTCGTCGATGAAATCAAGGGCGATCATCAGACCCTCGAGAATATGGGCGCGTTCCTGCGCCTTTTTGAGGTCAAACTGCGTGCGGCGCAGCACAACCTCGCTCTGGAACTTGATGTATTCCTGCAGAATCTGGCGCAGTGTCAGCGTTTTCGGTTCACCGTCGACAATGGCGAGCATGATCACGCCGAACGTAATCTGCATCTGGGTCATCGAGAAAAGATGATTCAGCACAATCTGCGGCGAAGCATCGCGCTTGACATCAATGACAATGTGCATGCCGTTGCGGTCGGAATGGTCGTCGATATTGGAAATGCCTTCGATGCGCTTTTCCTTGACCAGATCGGCAATGCTTTCGATCAGCCGTGCCTTATTGACCTGATACGGCAGCTCGGACACAACGATCTGATACCGCCCGTTCGCATTTTCGACGATTTCCGCACGCGCGCGGACATAGATCTTGCCGCGGCCCGTGCCGTATGCCGCGCGGATGCCGCTGCGGCCCATAATGATGCCGCCGGTCGGGAAATCCGGACCCTTGATGTGCTGCATCAGACCGTCCAGCGAAATATCCGGGTCATCCACCATCGCGCAGACGCCGTCGAGCACCTCGCCCATATTGTGCGGGGGAATATTGGTCGCCATGCCGACCGCGATGCCGGTGGAGCCGTTGACGAGCAGGTTTGGGAAATGCGAGGGAAGCGCAAGCGGCTCCTTGAGTCGGTCGTCGTAGTTCGGCTGGAAATCAACCGTATCCTTTTCGATATCCCGAAGCATTTCAACCGAAAGCTTGCTCATTCTGGCCTCTGTATATCGGTAAGCCGCAGGCGGATCGCCGTCCACGGAACCGAAGTTGCCGTGACCGTCCACCAGCATATAACGCATGGAGAAATCCTGCGCAAGGCGCACCAGCGCGTCATAAACGGAGACGTCACCGTGCGGATGATACCGGCCGAGCACGGTACCGACGGTATCCGCGCACTTTCTGTATGCCTTTTCCGGCCACAGGCTGTTCTCATACATCGTGTACAAAATGCGGCGGTGCACCGGCTTCAGGCCGTCTCGCACATCCGGAAGCGCACGGGACACGATGACAGACATGGAGTAATCCAGAAATGACTCCTCCATGATTTTTTTGAGGTCAACCTGTATGAGATTTTCCTTGTTTTCTTCCATATTGTTACCCAATCCTTTTATACATCCAGATTCTTGACGTACTTCGCGTTGCGCTCAATGAAATCACGGCGCGGCTCCACCTTATCGCCCATGAGAATTGTAAAGACCTCATCGGCCTGTGCGGCGTCGCTCGGCGTAACCTGCAGCATAACGCGCGTCTCCGGGTTCATCGTTGTCTCCCAGAGCTGTTCGGAATCCATCTCGCCGAGGCCCTTATAGCGCTGAATATCATAGCCGCTCTGAAGCTGTGCCATAATCCGGTCGCGTTCCGGGTCGGAATACGCATAATAATGACGCTTATTTTTTGTAATGCGGAACAGCGGCGGCTGCGCGATATAAACATGTCCGGCCTCAACCAGCGGGCGCATATAGCGGTAGAAGAAGGTCAGCAGCAGCGTGCGGATGTGCGAGCCGTCGACGTCGGCATCGGCCATGATGATAACGCGGCCGTAACGGAGCTTTGAAAGATCAAAATCCTCGCCGATACCCGTGCCGAGCGCCGTAATGACCGGCATCAGCTTGTCGTTGCCGTATACCTTGTCGAGGCGCGCCTTTTCAACGTTCAGCATCTTGCCCCAAAGGGGAAGAATCGCCTGAAATTTGCGGTCCCGTCCGCCCTTTGCGGAGCCGCCTGCGGAATCACCCTCGACGATGTAAATTTCGGTTTCCTCCGGATTTCTGGACTGACAGTCCGCAAGCTTGCCGGGCAGCGTGGCGCTTTCGAGCGCGGACTTGCGGCGCACCAGATCGCGCGCCTTTCTCGCGGCCTCTCTCGCTCGGGATGCCGCCATCGCCTTGTCAAAGATCGCACGGGCAACCGCCGGGTTTTCTTCGAGGAAGGTCATCAGCTTCTCGGAAAGCATGGAGCTGACCAGGCCGCTGATCTCGGTATTGCCGAGCTTGCCCTTCGTCTGGCCCTCAAACTGCGCTTCCTTGACCTTGACGCTGATCACGCAGGTCAGGCCTTCGCGTACATCCTCGCCGGAAAGATTTTTATCCGATTCCTTGAGAATGTTGTACTTTCTCGCGTAATCGTTCATGATGCGCGTCAGCGCGCGCTTGAAGCCGTCCTCATGCGTGCCGCCGTCAATCGTATGGATATTATTTGCAAACGAAAGGATCAGCTCGTTGAAGCTGTCCGTATACTGCATGGCAATCTCACAGGTAGAATTATTGTCCGGTGCGGTCGCCGCAAAATAAATGACGTTGGGGTGAATGACCTCAACGGCCTTCTTTTTGTTCAGGTATTCAACAAAACTCGAAACGCCGCCTTCATAGTGGAACTGCTCGCTCTGTATATTTTCCGGATCGCGCTCGTCGGTCAGCACAATATTGACGCCCGCATTCAGAAAAGCCTGCTCGCGAAGGCGCGTTTCCAGCGTCTGATAATCGTAAACCGTCGTTTCCTTGAAGATTTCCGGATCTGCCTTGAACGTAACGGTTGTGCCGGTCTGCTCCGGATGATCGATCGGGCCGAGATCCTGCAGCTCGTATTCCGCGCTGCCGCGCGCAAAGCGCTGCCGGTACAGGCGGCCGTCCTGGCGAACCTCAACCTCCATCCATTCGGAAAGCGCATTGACAACCGACGCGCCGACGCCGTGCAGGCCGCCGGAAACCTTATAGCTGCCGCCGCCGAACTTACCGCCGGCATGAAGAATCGTATAAACCACCGTCACGGCAGGCAGACCCGTCTGGTGCTGCACGCCGACCGGAACGCCGCGTCCGTTATCCTGAACACGGATGATATCGCCCGGAAGAATTTTAACATCTATGCGGTCACAGTAGCCGGCAAGCGCCTCATCGATCGCATTGTCGACGATCTCGTAAACCAGGTGGTGCAGGCCGCGCGGACCGGTGGAGCCGATGTACATACCCGGGCGCTTTCGGACCGCTTCCAGCCCCTCCAGAACCTGAATTTGATCCGAACCGTAATCCGAATCCACATGTGTCATTTCATTGATATCCATCTGTACACTCATTTTCCTTTCTGTCCACAGGGTAACCTTTATATATAGTATACCACAAACAATAAGAACTTACAAGGATATATCTTAAATTTGCCGCGAAAAATGCGCTGTAACCCCGCCCTTTTTAGAGAGCCTTTTTCTCCATTTCAGGGGATAAACGCATTCCGGCGCATTCTGGGCGCATTATCCGATTTCCGGCATAAAAAAGCAGGCACACCGATGATGTGCCTGCAGAATGCTCAGCGTCTGGTATCGTACCGCCCCGTATTGATTTCG
Source organism: Hominenteromicrobium sp. (assembly GCA_051880755.1). Lineage (GTDB taxonomy): Bacteria > Bacillota > Clostridia > Oscillospirales > Acutalibacteraceae > Hominenteromicrobium. Next base: position 9,529 of record JBJEOO010000254.1, on the reverse strand, counting down.
GAAAACGTATCGTCCATTCTGGTTCGGCGCGGCTGGGCCGGCTGCTGACGGCGCGCATCGGGCGCCGGACGCTGCACACGCTTGATAACCGGTTTTTTCAGATAAACCGTAAACAGGCTCAGAATAAAAAACGCCGCAAACGGTATGAAAATATACAGGCAGGTAAAAAGCTCGATATCATCCAGCACGAATTTATGGAAGAAATAGATGCACACGCCGGCGCAGATGGCCAGCACGGAGAAAACATAGACCAGCGGAGAAAGATAGATATTGGAAATGCCGCCGCAGCGCGGGCATTTGTATTCGCCCTCGCGCTTCAGCTTCCAGGTACGGATCAGATTGACGTGCTTTCTGCAATACGGACAGGTCGGAATACCGAAATACTGCATAGAATTCATCCTTTCTTTTAAGCGTATCCGCCGTGTTTTTTCAAGGTAATGCCGCCGATTTCCGCGCGGGAGCGCTTCAGAAGCGTCGCGGGCGCAATCTGCGTGATATAGACACGTTCGCCGCTGATATAATCGCGGCAGACAACCAGGGAACGCGGCAGATCATAACAGACATCCTCCACGAGATTTTCCTGCTGGGCGCGCTTCAGAAAATCGCGCGTCGCGGCCGAAACCGTCGTGTTTTCCAAATCAAAGATACCGATCACATCTTCCTCGCGCACAACGACGCCGAGTCCGAGATGAATATACATGCCGACCTCCCAGTTTTACGGTTATTGTACCACAGAATCCGTCTGTCGTACAGTGTTTTTCACATTGCCGCGCTCCACGAAGAAGCCGCGTCCGCGTTCCATCAGGCGGACAGTCTCCGGATCACAGCATGTGATAAACACCTGCCGCCCGTCAAGATGGTTTAAGAGATAATCCCGGCGGCTCATATCCAGCTCGCTCATCACATCGTCCAGCAGGATAACGGGCCGTTCGCCGGTTTTTTGGAATAAGATATCGGCCTCGGCGAGCTTCAGAGCCAGCACAATACTGCGCTGCTGCCCCTGCGAACCATAAGTGCGCGCGGAGAGACCGTCGATTTCAATGGAAAGATCGTCGCGGTGCGGCCCGGCGCTTGTAAAGCCTGTGCGGATATCCGTGCTCTGTGCGTTTTTGAGCGCAGAGAAAAACTGCGCCGCAATTTCTTCCCGGGTATCCGCCCCATGAAACGGCGCATAAGAAAAAGAAACGCTTTCCTTTTCCTTTGCAATGCCACGGTAGATTTCCGAAGCCTTTGGCGCGAGCGCACGGCAGAAGGCGATGCGTTCCAGAATAACCTCGGTTCCGAACAGAATCAGCCGTTCGTCCCAGATATCCAGCGTGTCACGCAGCTCCGGGTGGCGCACAATATCCTTCAAAAGCGCGTTTCGCTGCAGAAGCGCCTTGTTATAATTGGTCAGAACCCGTGCAAACGCGGGCTTTGACTGGCACAGAGCGCCGTCGATGAAGGCGCGCCGCCGGGCAGGTCCCTCCTTGACAAGTAGCAGATGCTCCGGAGAGAAAATAACCGCGCAGAATTTTCCCACAAGCGCGGATCCCGTCCGCTTTTCAACACCGTTGATGATGCTGGAACGGCGTCCGTTCTTCAGCAGAAGCCGCAGCTCCTGCTCGCGTCCTTCCGTGAACAGCGTCATTTCAAGCGACGCCAAATCGGCGTTTCTGCCGCTTTCAAGCACAGGCAGCTCGCTGTCTTTGGCACCCCGGAAGGAATGCCCGCCGGTGAAAAGCCAGACGGCCTCCAGCAGATTCGTTTTTCCCTGCGCGTTGCTGCCGTATATGACATTGATGGTGTCACAGGGGAAAATTTCGCCGTCGCGCAGATTGCGGAAATTCGTAAAGCCGAGACGTGCAACGTTCACCGGCTCATCCCTCCGTAACCCGTACGGTATAGCGCACGCCGTTGTATTCGGCAAAGTCGCCGTCACGCATTTTTTTGCCGCGCATCGTGCAGACCTCGCCGTTGACAAGCACATCGCCGTTCTGGATGACGAATTTGGCCTGTCCGCCGGTATCCAGCGCGCCGCCGAGCTTCAAAAGCGCGTCGAGCCGGATGAATTCTGTTGTAATTTCAATTGTCTGATTCATAGAATTCTCCAAACCATATGAAATGTTTCACGCGTGTGTCCTTTGTGGAAAGACATTCCGTGAAACATGTGAATTAACCCTCGCTGCGCAGCCGGACCGGCAGAACGAGGAAGGAGAAGGAATCCCCCTCCTTCGGCAGGATCAGCATTGGGCTGATCGGGCCGTTCAGCTGCATGCGGACCTCATCGCTTTCGGCGCTGCGGAGCGCATCGAGCAGATACTTGTTGTTGAAACCGATTTCGAGTCCGTCTCCGGAAACTGCGGCTTCAATCTGGTCGCTCGCGCGTCCCATGGTGGTGGTGCACAGGAGCTTGATGGTGTCGTCGCCGATCACACAGCGGACCGGGCTTTTCAGCCGGTCGGTAATGAGGAGCGAAACGCGCTCCACGCTGTCAATGAGTGTCCTTGTGGAAACGACAACCTCCGTTTTCTTATCTTTCGGAAGCGCCGCGCGGTAATCGAGAAATTCGCCTTCCAGCAAAGCGGAAAGTACGGTGTAATTATCGATTTTAAAGAGAATATGGCGGCGGCTCGGGCAGATTTCCACCTCGCCGTCGTCGTCGCGCAGGAGCTTCAGCACTTCGCTGAGTGTCTTTCCGGGAACGACAAAATCAAGCTCACCGTCAAATTGGATCGCTTCACGGCGCAGGGCGAGCCGGTAGCCGTCGACGGAAACGACGTCGAGCGTGTTGTTCTCAATTTTAAACAGACTGCCCTGGTGAATCGGCTTCGCGTTGGAGTCCGCCACGGCGAACAGCGTCTGACGGATCATGCTTTTCAACAGATTTGCGGGCAGACGGACGGTGTCGGTATCGGTGATTTTCGGGAATTCCGGGAATTCGGCGGCGTCCATGCCGATGATGGTGAAGCAGCTCACGCCGGAGGTGATCGTCGCGGTTTTCCGCTCGTCGGTCTCGATGGTAACATCGTCGGCCGGCGATTTGCGGACAATTTCGGAGAAAAGCTTGGCGGTGAGGATGATGGCGCCCGGCTCCGTGATGACGGCGGGCAGCTCGGTCTGCATGCCGATTTCGAGATCGTACGCGGAGAGAATGATTTTTTCCGCATCGCTGCGGATGAGAATGCCTTCGAGGGCAGGAATGGAGGTTTTCGAGGAGACGGCGCGCTGCAGGTTGCTGACAGCTTCGTTCAGTAAGCGTTTTTCTATGGTGAATTTCATGGTTTTTCCTTTCTCTGGGGTTGGTTTTCCGGTTTTTGTCGGCGCAAAACCGCAGTTTTCTGTGGGTTTGGCGTTTTTTCCACGGTGATTTTTAAATGGAGAAGCGCGCGGAAGGCAGAGGGGGCGGTCTGCGGTTTTTTTATTTTTTATCTTTTACTTAATTTAGCAGTAGCCGTAGGAGGTGTGGATTTGTTGGAAACTTTGGAAAGCGGCATTTCTCCGCCAAAAAAACGGAAAAAGTTTTTCAGAATCTGCCGTGGAGAAAATGTGGACAATGTGGAAAGATTTTTTTCCTCCACAGCTCTGTTGAAAACTCTGTGTGAAATGTTGAAAATTTGTTTAAGATCCTGTGGAAAGCCGCAGGCCGCAAAAGGTCTTTTTCGTAATTCAACGGTCGCGGATATTCTTGATGATGTCGCTGACGGTTGCCTTGGTTACGGGATCCTTGAGGGATTTTTCTTCGATCTGCTGGATGGCGTAGACGACGGTGGAGTGGTCGCGGCCGCCGAATTCCTTGCCGATCTCGACCATCGGCATCTGGGTGATTTCGCGCACGATGTACATGGAAATCTGGCGGGCAAAGGAGACGTTTGCATTGCGCTTGGAGGACTTGATGTCCTCGGGCGAGACCCCGTAGGTGCGGCCGACCTCCTCGATGATTTTGCTGACCGTGACCGGAGCGGGTTGGTCGTTGTTGACGATATCGCTGATGGCGCGCTGTGCGGTATTGATGGTGGGTGTGGCGCCTTCGACGAGGTGAATGGCTTTGAGCTTTTTGACGGTGCCCTCCAGCTGGCGGATGTTGCTCTTGAGCTTCATGGCGATGAATTCGCAGACGTTGTCCGGAACATTCAGGCCGACCAGCTCGGCCTTGCGCTTGATGATGGCCATGCGGGTTTCAAAATCCGGCGGCTGAACGTCGGCGGTGAGGCCCCACTCAAAGCGGGTTTTCAGTCGGTCCTCCAGCGTTGCGATGTCGCGCGGCGGCCGGTCACTCGTGAGCACAATCTGCTTTTTGGATTCGTAAAGCGTATTGAAGGTGTGAAAGAACTCTTCCTGTGTCGATTCCTTGCCGGCGATGAACTGAATATCGTCGATCAGGAGCGCGTCGGCCTTGCGGTATTTCTCACGGAAGCCGGGCGTCGTACCGGTGCGGATCGCCTCGATCAGTTCGTTTGAGAACTGGTCGCCCTTGACGTAGATGATGTTCTTGTCCGGAAAATTCTTTTTCAGCTCGTGGCCGATGGCGTTGAGCAGGTGGGTTTTGCCGAGGCCGGAATTGCCGTAAATAAAGAGCGGGTTGTAGTTTTTGGCCGGCTCCTTCGCGACATAGCGGCAGGCGGCGCAGGCAAATTTATTGGAGCTGCCTTCGATGAAGGTTTCAAAGGTGTATTCGTATTCGTCGTCCTCCGGCACGCGCTCTTTTTCCTTTTTCTCGAGCGGCGTGACCAGCTTATAGGTGAAGCCCGGCCCGAAAACACTCTGAACGGCCTCGTTCAGATATTTGTTGAAGCCGCGCTCTATCGTCGATTTGTGAAACTCATTGGGCGCCTGAATGATTGCGACGCCCTGCTCGAAGTCCAGCGCGATCGGTACGAGCTTGCTGAACCATGTGTCATAGCTTACGTCTGTAATCTGGGATTTGCAGTAGCTGCAGATGAGATCCCATGCTTCTAAGAATGATTCCATTTCCTGTTTTCCCTTTCTCCCGTGGTCTCGTATCGGTACGCAAAACGCCGGTTTCAGAAAAGCGGTTTTCCCGGGAAATCCGCGCGTCTCCTGCATTTTGGCGATAAAATACTAATATAGAGTGTAACACAAAACGGGCGGATTGTCCACAGAAATTCGCAGTATTGTTGAAAATTCCGGAGGGCGCGCGCAGCCTATATTCTGTGGTCTTTGCACGGGAAAACGCAGAATATGGGATGACGCCGATTTGCTGCGATTTTTTTCTTTAAAAACCGGAAAAAAGGTTGACAGATTCTCCCGTTTTAAGGTATAATGCTTAACTGTAACAGACTGTTGTGTTACGGATTTTGCAAAGTAACCTCACGAAAGGAGGGTTTTTGATATGCTGAGAACCTATCAGCCGAAGAAGCTCCACAGAAAGAAGGAGCATGGCTTCAGAAAGAGAATGTCTACACGCAACGGACGTAAGGTCCTGGCGCGTCGCAGAGCAAAGGGCAGAGCACGTTTAACTTATTGATGTATGCTTTGAGGGTCACCGACGCGTGACCTTTCTTTGTTTTGCATGCAAGTCGGCACAAAGGCACAGGGAAAATCGTATGGATATTATCGTACCGCTGACCGAAAACCATGAATTCAAGCGCGTTTACGCCCGCGGAAAAAGCGCGGTGCGGCCGTCGCTCGTCGCGTACTGCATGCGGCGCGGCGGACAGGGGCCGCGCATCGGCATTACGGCCAGCAAGAAAATCGGCAACGCGGTGAAGCGGAACCGTGCGCGCCGCCTTCTGCGCGAGAGCGCGCGTGCGCTGTACCCGCAGATGAAGCTGGGCTTCGATATCGTGCTGGTGTCGCGCGGGAAAACACCGTTTGTAAGCTGTCAAACCGTATCTATGGAAATGGCAAGCGCGCTGGAGGAACTCGGCGTGCTTGTTTCCGCGGGCAAAAATAAGGGCAGGCGCGAAAAGGCCGCGCCCGAAGCACAGGCATGAAGAATTTTTCGCCGCGAAAGGTGCTGATCGCGCTGATCCGGCTTTACCAGAAAATCAGACCCGGCAGCACAAGGGGCTGCTGCAAGTATATCCCGACCTGCTCGCAGTACGGGATCGAGGCGATCGGGCGGTTCGGCTGCATAAAGGGCGGGCTGCTGACGCTTTGGCGCATTCTGCGCTGCAATCCGTTTTCAAGGGGCGGCTATGATCCCGTACCTGAAAAAAAGGACAAGAAGAAAAAGAACGAGACTTAATCCGGGAAGGATTTGATCACCAACTATGATGCAGATATTTAATTTCTTCGGCAGTATACTCGGTTACCTGCTGTGGTTCCTGTATACGATCTTTAAGAATTACGGTATAGCGATTATTCTGTTTACAGTCATTATCAAGGCGCTGATGTTCCCCTTCTCGGTGAAATCGCAGAAGAGCATGGCGGCGCAGTCCCGTCTGGCGAGCAAGCAGCAGGAGCTGCAGGCGCGCTACGCGAACGATAAGATGAAATACAACGAGGAGCTGCAGAAGCTGTATGAAAAAGAGGGCGTCAATCCCGGCGGAAGCTGCCTGATGACGCTGCTGCCGTTCCCCATTATGCTCGGCATTTATTATTCGGTTATTTACCCGCTTTCCAATACGCTGCATATTGCGAAGGATACGATTACGCAGGCGACGGATTTTGTCTCCAAAATTCCGGGCATCGCAAGCACCAACAATTATGTGGAGCTTGAAATCGTCAAGAATTTCTCGGTGCTCAAGGAGCATCTGACCATGTTCTCGCCCGAGGACGTCGAGAAGATTGAGTTCTTCGGCAAGGGCTTCAAGTTCCTCGGTCTGGATCTGCTCGCGACGCCGAGCGCGTCCGCCTTTTCGTCCATGATGTGGATTATCCCGGTTCTGGCGCTGGTCACCTACTGGGGCCAGACCTTTATCATGCAGAAGCTTCAGCCTCAGCAGCAGTCGGGCGGCGGCTGCATGAAGGTCATGATGTACGCTATGCCGCTGCTTTCCGCGTACTGGGCATTCATCATGCCCGGCGCCGTCGGCTTTTATTGGATTATTTCCGCGCTTGTCGGCTTCGCACAGTCGATCATCACGCATAAGTATTTCTCGCCCGAGCAGGTTTCCGCGCACTCCGAAGCGAGCCGCTATGTGACGCTGCTGGAGGCGGATCAGAAGATAAAGCCCCTGCCCGCAAATCTCCAGAAGCAGATTGCGGACAAGATTGAGGCCAAGAATCAGGCCCAGCAGAACCGCATCAACGCGCAGCAGGCCAAAAAGACCGCTGCGAAGAAGACGGGCGGCGCGCAGAAGAATAAAGGCACTACGGCCGATTATCTCGGAAGCCGCAAGTAACTCAGCCGATTATCCCACCTCCTTTCACTCCACACGGGATAACAAGATATAACGGAAAAGCAAGAAAGGATGCAGAAAAGCAATGGTAAAAGAAGCAATTGCAACGGGCGCAACGGTTGAAGAAGCCCACGCGAATGCCTGCGCACAGCTCGGCGTAGACACGACGGAAGCGGAGTTTGAGATTCTTGAGCTGCCGGAAAAGAAGCGTTTCGGCCTCTTCGGCGGCAACCCGGCAAAGGTTCGCGCGTTTATCCGCGAGACCCCCGCAGACGTGGCTGCGGAGTACCTGCGTACGATTCTCGGCGGCATGGGCCTGAACGATATTCAGGTTGAGATCCGCGAGGAGGAAGCCGGCGCAGAGCTGGTGCTCACCGGCGAGGACATCGGTTTCATCATCGGCCATCGCGGTGAGACGCTGGACGCGCTCCAGTATCTTGCGTCGCTCGTCGCGAATCATGTGGACGAGTCCTACTACCGCATTACGCTGGATGTGGGCAACTACCGCGAAAAGCGCAAGGAAACTCTGGAAAATCTCGGCAAGAAGATGGCAGCCCGCGCGGTGAAAACCGGCCGCAACGCGTCTTTGGAGCCGATGAACCCGTATGAGCGCCGCATCATCCACACGGCGGTGCAGACCGTGGAGGGCGCAAAGTCCTGGAGCGAGGGCGAGGACCTCGCGCGTCATGTCGTCATCGGACCCGAGGGCGGCGAACGCTTCCCGAAGCGCGATAACCGCCGGGGCGGAAACCGCGGCGGCAAGGGCGGCTTTAATCGGGACAGCCGCGGCGGCAGACCGCAGCAGCGCAGATCGAACAACAAGCCGCAGCGCCCGGCACAGCCCGCAGCGCCGCGCGTGCTCGACGATGTCTCCACACCCTACGGCAGAATTGAGAAGAAATAAGCCTTTGGCTTGTACAACGGAAAAGAACCCCGTCGCGGGTTCTTTTCTTTTCCCTGAAAACAGCCGATACCGCAGGCGGAAGAACAGAAAAAGGAAAAAAGGAGAGAGAAAAATGCAATTGGAAACCGAAAGATTGATTCTGAGAGAAATGACCGTGAACGATTTTGACGATCTGTATGAGATTCTGTCCGATCCCGATACGATGCGGCACTACCCGCGCCCGTTTGACCGCGAGAAGGTTGAGGGGTGGATCCGCTGGAATATGGAAAATTACGCGCAGTACGGCTTTGGCCTGTGGGCGGTGGTACTGAAGAAAAACGGCCGGATGATCGGCGACTGCGGCATCACCATGCAGAAGATTCACGGCGAAATCAAGCCCGAAATCGGCTATCACATCCACAAGGACTGCCAGCGCAAGGGCTATGCGACGGAAGCGGCACGCGTCTGCCGGGATTACTTCTTCACGCATACGGATTTTGATGCGGTGTATTCCTACATGAAGTATACCAATGCAGGCTCATACGGCACGGCGATTAAAAACGGGATGCACCTGATCGAGGAGTATGAAGACCCGGTCAATACCGTCACCAAGGTGTACGGCATCACCCGTAGCGAATGGGAGGCCATGAAAGAGTAACGAAAAGCCATTCGGTTTGAAGCAGGGAAACAGACCCAAAGGCTTTTTCGGGAAGAACCCCTTCGGGGGTTCTTTTCTTTTGAAAAAACAGGTGGCGCAGCGGCTTTCCGAGTGCTATAATAGGAATCATAAAAGAAAATGGGGGATTCTGCGATGAAAACGGCCAAGCGTATCCTTGAAATTCTGCCCGGCGGCATGGTGGGCGTATACATCGGCTTTTTAATCGCCGACGTGCTGAATTATCATCGCTTTGCGGCGCTTTACGCGGCGGATTCCGCACCGTGGTATACCGGCATTCTGGTTGGCGCGGTTTTCCTTGCAGCGGCGCTCGCGGTTTGGAGCGTCATCTATGCACTGGTCCATTACAGAGTAAAGAAAAACAAATAAATTATATTTTATATAAGAGGTAAAGAATGAAGACAATTGCGGCGATTTCTACGGCGGCAGCGCCGGGCGGCATCGGGATCATCCGCATCTCCGGCGAGGAGGCGCGGGCGGTCGGCGACCGCGTTTTCCGCGCGGTATCGGGCGAAAAGCTGCGTGCGGCGGCGGGCTATACCTGCCGGTTCGGACATGTATTTGACATCGACGGCACGCGGCTCGACGAGTGCATTGCGACGGTTTTTGCCGCGCCGAAAAGCTTCACGGGTGAGGATGTCGTGGAGCTTTCGTGCCACGGCGGGCTTTTTATTCTGAAATCGG
>JBJEOO010000253.1:0-29135 GCA_051880755.1 Hominenteromicrobium sp. | reverse complement strand
TACGCTTTTGGCTCCTCCACGGACATGGAAAGAAATCCGACGATTTCACCGCCGTACACATATCCGTACATCATAAAACCGTTCTTATACTCCTCCTCAAGCGCCGCGTACGGCAGACGCGTTCTGCCCCGATACGGACAGTTTTCCTCCGTCATGCCAAAGCGCGCCGCCGTTTTCTCATAGCTCTCTTTCAAAACATCCAGACATTCCGAAAGCTGCTCCCTGTGAATCGGCACAATCATGTTGAACTCCGCTTCCGATAAATCAAAAAATCAAACTTGATTTCCGTCGTGAGCGCGTCGAGCCTGCGCAGCCGTTCGCCGCCCGCGACGTCCGTTTTCCAGTAATACGGCGTCATGGAAAACAGCGCTTCGATATTCTCCTGCCCCAAAACCGTGATTTTCCGCTGCACGCTTTCGCGCCCGAGAAAATCAAAGCCCTCATAAAAGGTATCGTGCTCCTCGTTTTCATACGGCGCGGTGTAGAGCACCTCCTTCATGCCGTAGAGATGGCGCGCGCCCGGCACCGCAAGCACCATGGTGCCGCCGGGCTTTAAGACGCGCCGGAACTCCCCGGGCACGATCGGCGCGAACACGTCCGTCAGCACGTCCACGCGCTCATCCGCGACCGGCAGGTGAAACAGGCTCGCCACCGCAAAATCGATGCCCTTGTATCTGCCCGCCGCGGCCTTCACCGCAAATTTTGAAATATCCACACCCGATACCGCGCCGCCTTTTCCGCACGCGGCGTCGTACAGCGCCGCCGTGTAGAAGCCCTCGCCGCAGCCGGCATCCAGCACCGCGCCGCCCGCAGGCAGATTTTCCGCGGCGAGCGCGGCGAGCTTTTCGCGGAACGCGTCGTAATGCCCCGTCGCGAGGAATTTCCGGCGCGCGTCGACCATCTGCTTTGTATCGCCGGGCACCTTCGCGTGCATCTCCTTTACGGGCAGCAGATGCACATAGCCCTGCCGGGCGAGGTCATAGCTGTGCCCCTTCGGGCAGACAAGCGCCCGGTTCTGTTTTTGGAGCGCGCCGCCGCACGCCGGACAACAAAACAACATGCTTTTCCCTCCGTCAGCCCTTGGCCTGATACCAGCTTTCGCCGCTTTCGGCGTCCGCAATCATCGGCACGCTGAGCGAGACGGCGCCCGCCATTTCCTCGGCAAGAATCGTTCTGACCCGCTCGGTTTCCGGTTCCGGACACTCGACGATCAGCTCGTCGTGCACCTGAAGGATCAGCTTGGCCGCGAGCTTTTCCCGCTTCAGCCGGTCGCGCACGCGGATCATCGCAATCTTGATGATATCCGCCGCCGCGCCCTGAATCGGCATATTGCGCGCGACGCGCTCGCCGAACGCGCGCAGGTTATGGTTGGAGCTTGCAAGCTCCGGCAGATAGCGCCTGCGCCCGAAAAGCGTTTCGACGTATCCCTTTTCCTTCGCCTGCGCTACAACGCGCTCCATATAATCCGCGACGCCCTGATAATTTTTCAGATAGTCGTGGATGTAATCCTCCGCTTCCCGGCGCGAAACGCCGATGTCCTTCGCGAGCGAAAACGCGCCGATGCCGTAGACGATGCCGAAGTTGACCGCCTTGGCGCGGCTGCGCATCTGCGGCGTGACCAGTTCCTCGGGCATATCAAACACGCGCGCGGCCGTAGCGGTGTGAATATCGCGGCCTTCCTTGAAATCGCCGATCATCTGCGCATCATTGGCAACATGCGCCAGAACGCGCAGCTCGATCTGGGAATAGTCCGCATCGACAAGGCGGTACCCGGCGGGCGCAATGAAAAAGCGCCGGAACTCGCGGCCGACCGCCGTGCGCACCGGGATATTCTGCAGATTCGGCTCCGTGGAGGAAATGCGTCCCGTGCGCGTTTCGGTCTGGTTAAAATTGGAATGAATGCGTCCGTCCGCGCCGATGACCTTCAGCAGACCGTCGCAGTAGGTGGACTTGAGCTTGGTGAGCGTGCGGAAGCGCAGAATTTTATCCACCGCAGGATGCACGCCGCGCAGGCCCTCGAGCACGTCGGCATTCGTCGAATACCCGGTCTTTGTCTTTTTGCCGTGCGGCAGGCCGAGCTTTACAAACAGCGCCTCGCCGAGCTGGGCGGGCGAGTTGATGTTGAATTCGTAGCCGACGTCCTCGTAAATCTCCTGCCGCAGCGTTTCGGCCGCTTCGGAAAGCTGTTCACCGTATGCGCGGATGGCTTCGCTGTCCACGAGGAAGCCGCTTTCCTCCATCTCTCCGAGCACGCGCGCAAGCGGGATTTCGATGGTTTCCAGCAGCTCACGCTGCCCGTTTTCATCGATGGCCCGGATCAGCGCCGCGCAGACGCCCGGAAGCACGGCCGCCGCCTGCACCGCCGGGTCCTCATATTCCGCGGACGCCACACCGTATTCCGCCGCAAGCCGCGCCACGGTGTAATCGGAGGCGGAGGGATTCAGCAGGTATGCCGCAAGCTCCGTATCGAGCGCGGGGCTTTCCAGCGCTGTGCCGAGCCGCAGCGCCGCGCGGTGCAGCCGCTTGACGCCGGCCGTGTATTTTTTGATTTCCCGGCAGCCGAGAAATGCCTTCAAAAAAGCTTCCTCAGCCGGAACAACCGCAAGCTCCGGCTTGCCGCCGGCAAAATCGCCGCTGAAAATCAGCTTTTCGATCCGGTCGCCGTTCCAGACCGGGAGAAAATACGCCACACCTGCATCCTCGCACTGCGCGAGAATCGCCGCGCCGTCTCCGTATTCGTGCACGGGCAGCGCCTGCGAGGGTTCTCCGCCGCTTTCGGCGGGAACGGCCGACGCGCCGGGCGCGATGTGCAGGCGTTCCATGAGCTTGAAAAGCTCAAGCCGCGTCATCAGGGACGCCGCAGCCGCCGGGTCGCCCGCCGTGGGGACGTAATCGGCCAGATTCGTATTGATCGGCGCATCGCGGCGGATGGTGCCGAGGTCGTAGCTCAGAAACGCGTTGTCGCGCGAGGCTTCGAGCTTCGCCCGCATGCCGGGCTTGATGTCGAGCGTTTCCAGATTGTCGTAAATATACTGCAGGGAGCCGAATTTGCGGATCAGCTCGCCCGCGCCCTTTTCGCCGATGCCCGCGACGCCGGGGATATTATCCGAGGTATCGCCCTGAATCGCCTTGATATCGATGAGCTGCTTCGGCTGAACGCCGTAGACCTCCATAATCTTCGCTTCGTCATAAACCGTTACCGCGGACTGCCCGAATTTGGTCGTCGCAAGGCGCACGGTCGTTTTGCCGGAGACGAGCTGCAGGCTGTCGCGGTCGCCGGTCGCGATCATGCAGACGTTGTCCGTATCCTCGCACGTTTTCGCGAACGTGCCGAGGATGTCGTCCGCCTCCCAGCCCTCGCACGTCACGATGCGGTAGCCGAGGTCGAGAAGCAGTTCCTTCAAAAGCGGCATCTGCGCGGCCAGCTCGGGCGGCATGCCCTTGCGCTGCGCCTTGTAGCCCGCATACGCCTTGTGACGGAACGTGGGCGCGCGCATATCGAACGCGATGGCCACCGCGTCCGGCTGCGTCTCCTCCTTGAGCTTTTCGAGAATATTCAGAAAACCGACAATGCCGTTTGTATAATCGCCGCTTTTCGTGGTGAGCAGCTTAATGCCGTAAAACGCGCGGTTGACAATGCTGTTGCCGTCCAATACCAGAAGTTTCACAATGTCCGATTCCTTTCGTACAGATTTTTCACGGGTCAAAGGACACGTCCTTGTTTTCGATGTAGACCTTTTCGAGCAGACGGTCGAGATCCCTGAGGGTCGTCAGCTCGCCGGCCATGCGGCGGAATTCCGCCGCGCCGCGCAGCCCGTGCATATACCACGCGACGTGCTTGCGCGCCTCGCACATGCCCCGGCTTTCGCCCTTTGCGGCACAGAGCGCGTCGATGTGACGCTTGATGACGACGATGCGCTCCGAAAGCGTGGGCGGCGGCATGATGCGCAGACCGGTGCTGAAATAGCCGTTGATCTCGCGGAAAATCCACGGATTGCCGAGCGCGGCGCGCCCGATCATCACCATATCGCAGCCGGTATCGTTCATCATCTTGACGGCGTCCTGCACGCATCTGACGTCGCCGTTGCCGATGACGGGCACCCGCACGGCGTTTTTGACTTCGCCGATGATGTCCCAATCCGCTTCGCCCTCATACATCTGTGTGCGGGTGCGGCCGTGGACGCAGACCGCGTCCGCGCCGGCCTCCTCGCAGTATTTCGCGACCTCCACGGCATTGACGCTGTTTTCGTCCCAGCCCTTGCGGATTTTGACCGTGACGGGCAGATCGACCGCAGCCTTGACCGCGCGCACGATGTCCCCGCACAGCGGCGGCTTTTTCATCAGCGCGCTGCCGCAGTTGTTGCCCGCGATTTTTGGCACGGGACAGCCCATGTTGATATCGATCGCATCCGGCCCGGCCGCCGCCGCGCGTTTGGCAGCCGACGCAAAATACAGCGGGTCGTCGCCGAAAAGCTGGATTGCGATGGGGTGCTCCTTCTCCCCCAGCGTAATCAGCTCCTGTGTCTTCTTGTAATTATACTGCAGGGCGCGTGTCGAAACCATTTCGGTCACGCAGTATGCCGCGCCGAATGCGCAGCAGATTTCTCGGAACGAGCGGTCGGTGGCGCCCGCCATCGGCGCAAGCGCCGCCACGCCGTCTAATTCCAGATTGCCTATTTTCATTGGTTTTTATCCTCTTCAGTCGTATATTCATCGAGCGAATGCTCAAAGGACGGCAGGAATTCCGCCATAAAAATATCCGCCTCCGGCAGATGCATATCCTGCACGGCGCGGCGCAGCGTTTTCTCCGCCGCCAAAAATTCGGTGCTGCCGCTTTTGCGTTCTTCGACGCATTTGATGACCGCGCTGATCTTATCCGCCGCCTTCACAAGCGGCAGGAGCGCGGCATCCTCCGGCGCGTCCGCTTTGAGCAGCGGCGCGTAATCGCCGCGCAGATCCTCCGGCAGCATGGCGAGCAGGCGGTCTGCGGCAAGCGCTTCCACCTCGCCGTATGCGCGGCGGATCTCCGGACTGTGGTACTTCACGGGCGTGGGCATGTCCCCGGTGATGATCTCCGTGCAGTCGTGAAACAGACCGAGCACCGCGGCCCGCTGGGCATCGCACGGGACGCCGAAGCGGCGCGCGCGCAGCAGCGCAAGCGCATGGGCGATCACCGCGACGTCGAGCGAATGCTCCGCGATATTTTCCGGTTGCGTATTGCGCATCAGACCCCACCGGTTGATGTATTTCATGCGTGAAAGCATGGCGTAAAAATGGTTCATCCGCTTCTCCGTCCTTTCCGGGCACCCGGCTTTCTCTTCTTATTGTAGCCGAGAGTTTAAAACATTTCAATAAAAATTCCTTAAAAAAACAAAAATTGCCTTTAATCCCTACGGCAATTGTGCTATAATTTTGAATAATAAGCACGGTCCGCAGCGCATTCGCGGAGAAAAACCTGAGACGCTTCACAGGAGGGCGGTAGCTTGGATACCTCTAAAACATACATGAGCGACGGGCGGCTTCATGCCCGGCCGCGCGGAAACTATTTCCTCTTTTCCTTTCTTTTCGGCCTTGCGCTGGCTTTTGTCATTTTCATCCCCTTCATTCTGGTGGATGGCGGCCGCTTCCTCTTTTACGGCGACTACAACGTGCAGCAGGTGCCGTTTTACCGCCTTGCGCACGACGCCATCCGCGAGGGCAATATCGGCTGGAACCACCTGACCGATCTGGGCGTGAATTTCATCGGCTCCTATTCGTTCTATCTGCTGGGCAGCCCGTTCTTCTGGATTACGATTCCGTTCCCCGGGGAATGGCTGCAGTACCTGATGGGGCCGCTGTTCATTCTGAAATTCGCCTGCGCGTCGCTTTCCGGCTATGTCTATCTGCACCGCTACGCGAAAAATCCGAACACGGCCCTGCTCGCGTCTCTTTTATACGCGTTTTCGGGCTTTTCGGTGTACAATATTTTCTTCAACCATTTCCATGAGGCGATTATCGCCTTTCCGCTGCTGCTCGCGGCGCTGGACGAATACATGTACACCCGCCGCCGCTGTCTCTTTGCGCTGGCGGTCGCGGCCTGTTGCATCGTCAACTATTATTTCTTTGTGGGCATGGTGACCTTCACGGTCATTTACTTCTTCGTGCGGATGTTCTCGGGAAGCTGGAAAATCTCCGTGCGGGATTTTCTCCTGCTCGCGCTGGAATCCGTGCTCGGCCTGGGCATTGCGTGCATTCTGCTGGTGCCGAGCGTGCTGTGCATTCTCCAGAACTACCGCGTGTCAAACCCGATCAGCGGCTGGAACGCGCTGCTGTATGACCGCCCGCAGCGGTACATTCACATTCTGCAGAGTCTGTTCTTCCCGCCGGATCTGCCCGCGCGCCCGAATTTCACGCCGGATTCCGAATCCAAATGGGCCTCGCTTGGGGCATGGCTGCCGATGTTCAGCATGACCGGCGTCATCGGCTGGCTGCAGATGCGCCGCCGCCACTGGCTCAAGAAAATGCTGTGGATTCTCTTCTTCATGGCCCTGATTCCGGGGCTGAACGCTTCCTTCCAGCTCATGAACGCCTCCTACTACGCGCGCTGGTTCTACATGCTTACCCTGATGATGTCGGCCGCGACGATGATGGCGCTGGAAAACCCGCGCATCGACTGGAGACGCTCGATTAAATGGACCGCCGTGGTCACGCTGGTCATGGCGCTCGTGATCGGCCTGATGCCGACCTTTGTCAAGGAGGACGACGAGATCGTCTCCGTCACCTGGGGACTTGAGAAATACCCGACGCGCTTCTGGTGCTACACGGCGATTGCGCTGATTTCCCTGGCGCTCGTCGTATTTCTGGTGACCTTCTATGTGCGCGGCTCGAAGCCGTTTTACCGCGCGGCTTTCGTCTGCCTGAGCGCCGTCATCACGCTGTACTCCATCTATTTCATCGCGCTCGGCAAGACGCAGTCCGCTTACAGCTACGACCATATCATCCCCTATGCGCTCAACGGCGGCGAGGACGTGGCCATTGACGACCTGCGGGACGACCGCGTGCGCACGGACTTTTACGAGAGCCTGGACAATTCCGCCATGTTCTGGCAGGTACAGTCGATTCAGGCGTTCCACAGCATTGTGCCCGGCTCAACGATGGAGTTCTACGATTCCATCGGCGTGCAGCGCGACGTGGCTTCGCGCCCGGATACGACGCACTATGGCCTGCGCGCCCTGACCAGTGTGAAATATCTTTTCGACTGCGACCACGATGAGGATTTTTTCGCCGGGGAGGATTACGCATCGCCCAGCATGCCCGGCTGGATGTATTACGGCAACGCAAACGGCTTTGACATCTGGGAAAACGAAAACTACATTCCGCTCGGCTTCACCTACGACCAATATGTGACCGAGGACACTTATACGCAGACCAGCGAAAGCAGCCGTGAGCTGCTGATGCTCAAGGCCGTCGTGCTCACCGACCGGCAGGCGCAGAAATGGGGCGACATGCTCTCGGAGCTGCCGGAGGACGAAATCGAATACAGCGAGGATGCTTATCGGGCGGACTGTCAGGCGCGCGCGGCGCTCACCTGCGACACCTTTGAATACACCAACACCGGCTTTACCGCAACCATCTCAACCAACCGGGATGTGCCGGTTTTCTTCAGCATTCCCTATGAAAGCGGCTGGAGCGCCTATGTCAATGGGGAAAAGGTCGATATTGAAAAGGTCAACGTCGGCTTCATGGCCATCCGCGTCAATGCCGGCACCAACGTCAAAATTGAGTTCGTGTACCAGACGCCCGGCCTTCTGCCCGGCGCTCTGATTACCGTGATCTGCATTCTTCTGCTTGTGCTGTACATGCTCTGCATGCGCGCCGTGGAAAAATACAGGCGCCGGATGGTCGTCGTTCCGCACAACATGGTTCTGCGCCCGCTTTCCCACTACGCGAAAAAGCACCACGCGCGCTTTGAAGACCACGCGCTGATCCGCCTGAAATCACACTTCAGGCCGGACAGGGCGCTCGAAAAGAAGGAGGATTTTAAGGATGAACAATGAACGCAGCATTCCGGTCCTGTATCTCGTAATCCCCTG
Organism: Hominenteromicrobium sp.; assembly: GCA_051880755.1. Classification (GTDB taxonomy): domain Bacteria; phylum Bacillota; class Clostridia; order Oscillospirales; family Acutalibacteraceae; genus Hominenteromicrobium. Next base: position 21,063 of record JBJEOO010000253.1, on the reverse strand, counting down.
CTACAACGAGGAAGAGGTTCTGCCGGAAACCACCAAGCGGCTTACGGAGAAGCTGCACGCCATGATCAAGGCCGGCCGGATTGACCGCGAAAGCCGCATCCTGTTCGTTGACGACGGCAGCCGGGACGGAACCTGGGCGCTGATCTCCGAATACAGCACGGCCATCCCCTATGTGGACGGCGTGAAGCTCGCGCATAACCGCGGGCATCAGAACGCGCTGCTCGCGGGCCTGATGACGGCCATGCCGCTGTGCGACTGCGCCGTGAGCATGGACGCCGATCTGCAGGACGACCCGGACGCGGTGGACCGTTTCGTTGAAAAATACATGGAGGGCTGCGACGTCGTCTACGGCGTGCGCAACAAGCGCGACAAGGACACCTTCTTCAAGCGCACCACGGCGGAGGGCTTCTACAAATTCATGAAGCTGCTCGGCGTGGATGTGGTATTCAACCATGCGGATTACCGTCTGATGAGCCGCCGCGCGCTGGAGGGGCTTTCCGAATACAAGGAAGTCAACCTGTTCCTGCGCGGCATTGTGCCGCTCATCGGCTTCAGGAGCGACTACGTTTACTACGACCGTGCGGAGCGCTTCGCGGGCGAATCCAAGTATCCGCTCAAAAAGATGATTTCCTTTGCGCTGGACGGCATCACCTCGTTCAGCGTGAAGCCTCTGAAGCTGATCTCAAATCTCGGTATTCTGATCTCGATTCTGAGCATTTTCGGTCTGCTCTACGCGTTGATCTCCCATTTCTGCGGCGTGACGGTGGCGGGCTGGACGGCGATTGTCTCCTCCATCTGGCTGCTGGGCGGCCTGCAGATGCTCTGCCTCGGCGTGGTGGGCGGCTACATCGGCAAGATTTACAGCGAGGTCAAGCAGCGCCCGCGCTACCTGATTGAAACGCATATCAAGGAAAAAGAAGAAAAAGCGGACGGAGCGGAATGACCGCCGACTGCATAAAACGGGGCCTGCGGCACAGGATCAGCCGCAGGCCCCGTTTATTTTGTGCTGAATCAGAATCCGCAGTTTCCGTCCGCGGAGCAGAAGCCGCCCTGGGCTTTCTGCGCTTCCTCCGCGTCCCGAAAAATCCGGCGCCAGTCCTCGGTCGTATAGACGCCGCCCTCAACCCGTTTTCCGTCGATGAAAATGGTCGGCACACCCTTGACCTCCAGCACCTCGTGCGTATACGCATTCAGCTCCTTCTGCTTTTCCGTGTATGTGCCGTCGCACAGCGCCTGCTCAAACGCATCGCCGGGCAGGCCGATTTCCTCCGCAAGCGCGCGCAGGACGGAGATTTCGCCGATATCCAGCTCGTCTCTGAAATACGCATCGTACATGCGGGCGTTGTAGGCTTCGCCCAGCCCGTGATCGCACGCGAAGTGATAGCCCTCAAACGCGAGCCGCGTATACGGGCGCGGAATGACCTTCGGCGGCAGCTTGACATCAAGGTTCAGCGCCTTGCAGACCGGCACAAGCGTTTCGGCCCACTTCTTGGCGCGCACCGGGTCGTGGTAGGTATCGACGCGCGGCTTTGTTTCCGGCGTCAGCTCATACGGCAGCCACTCAACCGTATCCTCCGGCAGCAGCGCCGGGAGCATGGCCGCCTTCGCCGCGATGCAGTACGGGCAGACGTAATCGCTTACAAATGTAATCTTCATATCGGAAGCCTCCGGTTTCATCAATTTCAGCTTCATTATACAGGCTTTGCGTTTCGCCGTCAATGGCGGAAATTTCCGCACACAAAAGCCCCGCGGCGGAGCGTTCGGCTCGCCGCGGGGCTGCGGTTTCCGGAGAAATTACATGAGGCTTCTGTACAGCGCGGCGATTTCCTCCACAGAGGTATCGCGCGGGTTGCCCGGACGGCAGGCGTCTGCGTAAGCGCTCTCGGCGAGGAACTGAACGTCCTCCTCCTTGAGAATGCCCTTGAGGTTCGCCGGGATGCCGACGTCGGCGCTGAGCTGCTTGACGGCTGCGATTGTCGCGTCCGCGGCTTCCTCATCGGTCATCGCGTCGATGCCCGCAACGCCCATCGCCTTGCCGACGGCACGGTAGCGCTCGCCCGCGACCGGTGCGTTGTACTCGAGGCCGGTGGGCAGGATAATCGCGCAGGCAACGCCGTGCGGCGTATCATACAGCGCGGACAGGCCGTGTGCCATGGAATGCACAACGCCGAGACCGACATTGGAGAAGCCCATGCCGGCGATGTACTGGCCGAGCGCCATGCCCTCGCGGCCCTCGGGTGTGTTCTGCACCGCGCCGCGCAGGTTCTCGGAGATCAGGCGGATTGCCTCGAGATGGAACATATCGGAGATGGCGCACGCGCCCTTCGTGATGTAGCCCTCGATCGCATGGGTCAGCGCATCCATACCGGTTGCGGCGGTGAGGCCCTTCGGCATGGAGGACATCATATCCGGATCGACAACGGCGATCTCCGGAATGTCGTTCGTATCGACGCAGACGAACTTGCGCTTCTTCTCCACATCGGTGATGACGTAGTTGATCGTGACCTCTGCCGCAGTGCCGGCCGTGGTCGGAACCGCGATGGTGAACACCGCATGCTTCTTGGTGGGCGCAACACCCTCGAGGGAGCGCACATCGGCGAACTCCGGATTCTCGATGATGATGCCGATGGCCTTTGCGGTATCCATGGAGGAGCCGCCGCCGATCGTCACGATGCAGTCTGCGCCGGATACCTTGAAGGCCTCCACGCCGTGCTGAACGTTTTCAATCGTCGGGTTCGGCTTAATCTCACTGTAAACGGCATAGGGGAAGCCGGCCTTATCCAGCAGGTCGGTGACCTTCTGCGCAACGCCGAACTTCAGCAGGTCGGGGTCTGTGCAGACAAACGCCTTCTTATAGCCGCGCGCCTGAAGCTCCTCGGGGATCTTCTCGATCGCGCCCTTGCCGTGATAGGAAATCGTGTTCAGGACAATTCTGTTTACCATTTTAAACATCCTCCTTAAATGTAGGTTGTATAACTTCAGTATACACCTGAATTATAAAAAAGTCACGATATTTTGTGTCGGAAAAGTTAATTTTTAATCCAAAAATTCCTCATTCAGCGTCACGCCGAATTCTTTGGCAATAGCGCGCAGGTTGTCATCCGTGATGGTCTGGCGGATTCTGCCGCCGGAGGCCGACATGGCGAGCATAAAGATCTGCGCCGCCTTTTCGATGGTATGCATCAGGCCGAAGGTGATGTCGAAATCCGGACCGGAAACAAACAGGCCGTGATGTGCCCAGACCGCCGCGTCATACTGCTTCATCAGCTCGCTCGTAGCCAGCGCGATATCCGCGCCGCCTGGCACCATCCACTCGACAACACCGACGCCGCCCGGAAACACGACAGGGCACTCGGTGGCGCTCTGCCACAGGGCGCGGGTAAAACCGCGCGCGGTCAGCGGCAGGATGTACGTCATCGCGATGAGATTCGGCGTATGGGCATGGTAAATCACGCGGTACGCGCCGTTCGTCGCCGCCTTGCGGACACTGTGATTCATAAAGTGGCTCGGGAACTCGCTCGTCGGGCGCGCGCCGTCCTCCAGACCCCAGACGATGCGCCATGCGTCGCCCGCCGTGTTGATCTCAACAATGCCGATGTTGTGCGCGGGGTCCTCCTGCACATTGCGCAGGAACTTGCCGCTGCCGGTCGTGATGAAATACTCGCCGGCGAGGTTTTCCGCCGAAACGCCCATTTTGTTCCACTCGCGCGGCTGAGCAAAAAACGGACGGCACGCTTCGACCTCTTCCGGCTTCATGCGGTAGGTGAGGTTGCCGCCGTTGCGCTCGTGCCAGCCCTGCTCCCAGCCGTCCTGACACATGCGGATAAAGCCGCGCAGCACGGGAATATCTGTCATCATCATATATCGCTCCTCTCAGCGCTTTGAAAGCACATTCTTTTCGTAATCCATCACGGTTCTGAACCAGTCCGCGTCATCTGCGGGCACGCCCTGCGTCTCACAGTAACGCTCCCAGACGGCGGAAAACGGCATGGTCTTGAGCTTTTCGGAAAGCATCATCAGCTCGGTGAAATTCGCGCTGTCCTGCAGGGACTTCATATACTGCGCAGGCTGGAGCAGCGCAAAGAGCAGCGCCTTCTCCATATTGCGCGTGCCGACAACCCAAGCCGCGACGCGGTTGATCGACGCGTCGAAGAAATCCAGCCCGATCATCACGCGGTCGAGCGCGTCGTTGCGGACGATTTCCTTTGCGATTTCGCGCAGCTCGTCATCGAACAGCACGACGTGGTCACTGTCCCAGCGCACCGGGCGCGTGACATGCAGCGGCACTTTGTCGAAAAAGCAGAGAAAGGCCGGAATCTTATCACTGACAAACTCGGTGGGGTGATAATGGCCGTTGTCGAGCAGGTCATACACGCCCGGATGCGACGCGGCATAGCTCAGATAGAACTCCGCGCTGCCGACCGTGCAGCTCTCAAGCCCGATGCCGAACACCTTGCTTTCGACGCAGTCCACGACGCCCTCAATCTTCTCCTCGAAGATTTCGTCGAGGCTCTTTTTCAGGCGCAGGCGCGGCGTCATGCGGTCTGCCGGGACGTCCTTGAAGCCGTCCGGAATCCAGATGTTGTTGAGCACCGGCGTGCCGAGCGCCTTGGAGATTTCCCCTGCGATGCGGCGGCAGCGCTTGCCGTGCTCCACCCAGAAGCCGCGCACCGTTTCATCCGGCGAGGAGAGCGTCAGGTTGTCCTTCACCATCGGATGTGAGAAATAGGTGGGGTTGAAATCGATGCCGAAACCGTGTGCCTTCGCGAATTCCACCCACGGCTCAAAGTGCTTGTACTCAATCTCGTTGCGGTCGACCGGCGTATCGGAAACCAGATAGCTTGCGTGCAGATTGATGCGCTTTTTGCCCGGAATCTGCTCGGCGGCTTTCAGAAAATCCGCGCAAAGCTCTTCAAAGCAGCGCGCGCGGCCGGGATAATCGCCGGTGGTCTGGATGCCGCCGGAGAGCGCCGCGCCGCCGTTTTCAAAGCCGTGTACGTCGTCGCCCTGCCAGCAGTGAATGGAAATCGGCACGCCCGCGAGCGTTTCCATCGCGGCTTCCACATCCACGCCAAGCTCGGCGTAGCGCTTTTTTGCCTCTTCATACATCGTCATGGTTATCGTCCTTTCCTGATGGTCTGTATTTTGGTGAGGATGCGGTCCGCCGTCTCCTCTTTTGTGAGCAGCGGCAGCTCCTCCGTTTCGTTTTCCGTCAGCAGCGTCACAACATTTGTATCGACGCCGAAGCCCGCCCCCTGTGTGCGCAGGCTGTTCGCAACAATCATATCGAGATGCTTGCGCCTGAGCTTGCCGGCGGCGTTTTCGAGCAGGTTCTCCGTTTCCATGGAAAAGCCGCAGAGGAACTGCCCGGCTGGCTTTTCCGCACCGAGCGCAGCCAGAATGTCGGTCGTGCGCTCCAGCTCGATCGTCATGCCGCCCTCCTGCTTTTTGATCTTCTCCGCGGCGACCGTCTTCGGGCGGTAATCCGCGACGGCGGCGGCCTTCACGACGATATCCGCATCCTTTGCGGCTGCCCGCACCGCCTCGAACATCTCTGCGGCGGATTCGGCGCGCACGACATGGACGAACGGCGGCGGCTCCACGGACATGCGCCCGCAGACGAGCGTTACCTCCGCGCCGCGCAGCATGGCACGCTTGGCGACGGCACAGCCCATTTTTCCGGTGGAATGATTCGTGATGAACCGCACGGGGTCGATTTTTTCGGCTGTCGCGCCCGCCGTGACGACAACCTTCAGGCCGGCAAGATCCTTTTCACAGGCGATTTCGCGCTCAATCCACTGAAAGAGCGTCTGCTCCGAGGGCATTTTGCCCTTTCCGGTATCGCCGCAGGCGAGGTAGCCGGAATCCGGCTCGATGATCGTATAGCCGAAGCGGCGGAGCTTTTGGAGATTATCCTGCACGATCGGGTTTTCATACATGTTTGTGTTCATCGCCGGAGAAATCAGGATTTTGCAGCGGCAAGCCATGACGGTCGTCGTCAGCATGTCGTCCGCGATGCCGTTTGCGATCTTGCCGATCACGTTGGCGCTCGCCGGGGCGACGAGCACAACATCTGCGCGCTTGGCGAGCGCCACATGCTCAACGCTGTACTGGAAATTCCGGTCGAAGGTATCGATCAGGCATTTATTGCCCGTGAGGGTTTCAAAGGTGATGGGATTGATGAAATTCGTCGCGTTCTGCGTCATCAGCACCGTGACGTTTGCGTGCTGCTTGACGAGCATGCTCGCAAGACCGGCGATCTTATACGCCGCGATGCTGCCCGTTACGCCGAGCACGACATTTTTGCCTTTCAGCATTCGGTTTCGTCCTTTCTTATGGGTTCAAACACACGGATGGGAAAGCTCTCGCGGATCACATCGCGCGCGTGCTGCACATCGCGCAGCGCGCCGTCCGCGATCATCTGCACCACGAGATTGCCGATTGCCGTGCCCTCCGTCGGGCCGGCAAAAACCGGCAGGCCGGTCGCATCCGCCGTAAGCTGGTTGAGATAAGCGTCCTGGCTGCCGCCGCCGACGATATTGAGGCTCGTGTATTTTTTATTGGTGATGGTCTCGAGCGCGCGTACCGAATCGGCATAGCAGTCCGCAAGGCTGTGATAGACGCAGGAGAGCAGTTCTTCGAGCGTCGGGTTTTCAAAGCCGTTTTCGCTGAGCACCGCGCGCACCGCATCTGCCATGCTGTCCGGCGCAAGGAACCGCTGGTCGTTGACGTCCACGCGGCCGGGATAATCCGCTGCGCGCTGCGCAAGCTGCGTCAGCGCATTGAAGCTGTACTGCTCCTCGCCCAGCTCACGGCGCAGGCTCTGGAGCATCCAGAGGCCCATGATGTTTCGCAGGTAGCGGTAACGGTATTCATAGCCGCCCTCGTTCGTAAAGTTCTGCGCCCGGCTCTCCGGCGTGGTGATCGGCTCCGGAAGCTCCACGCCGAACAGGCTCCATGTGCCGCTTGAGAGAAACACGGCGTTTTCGTCGCGGGCCGGCACAGCCAGAAAGGCCGACGCGGTATCGTGTGAAGGCGCAAGGCGCACCGTCGTATCAAACCCGGTCTGCGCCCGCACCGCCGGGGTCAGCCCGCCGAGCGCTTCGCCCGCCATGCGCAGCGGGTGGAACATTGCCGCCGGGATGCCGGCCTGCTCCATCAGCGCCGTATCCCACGTTTTCTCCCGCGCGTCGACAAGCGCGGTCGTGCTGGCCTGCGTGTATTCGTTCGCGCAGACGCCCGTCAGACAGAAATTGAGGTAATCGGGCGTCATCAGGAAATGCGCGGCCTGCTCAAGCTGCTCCGGTACTTCCTTTTTGAGCGCCAGAAGCTGGTAAATCGTATTGAAGCTCTGCTTCTGGATGCCTGTCCGTTCGTACAGCGCTTCAAACGGCAGCGTCTGCTCCAACGCTTCCGGAATGCCCTGCGTGCGGCCGTCGCGGTATGCCACCGCGTCGCCGATGCGGTTCAGCTTCCGATCGAGCAGGACGAAATCCACGCCCCAGGTATCGATCGCCATGCTTTCCGGCACGGCGCCGCTTTCCGCGCATTTCGCAAGACCCCGGACGACGCTCTCCCGAAGCCCGTCCGCATTCCAGCAGAGATGCCCGCCGCGCGGCGTCATCCCGTTTTTGAAGCGGGAAATCTCCGAGAGCTTCAGTTTTCCGTCCTCGAGCCAGCCGAGAATATGCCGCCCGGAGGACGCGCCGATGTCCACTGCCAGATATTTCTTCAAATTCAACGCCCCCTGTTCCGAATATGGGTTTCACTGTTTGTAGTATAACAAAAGCCGGACAAAAAAATAAGGACGCTGTTTTAAGAAAAAAGCGTCCTTATTTTCCCGAGTGCAAATCCGCGAAAAGAATTGACACCCTCTGCGAAAAGCGGTAAAATGTACGTACAACCTCGCACAAAAATGGGGAAAGGAACGGAACAGCAAATGGAAAAAATCGCAAAGCTTACGGTGGAGAAGGATTTCAAAATTTCCGAAATCGACAAGCGCATTTACGGCTCGTTCATCGAGCATCTCGGCCGCGCGGTGTACGGCGGCATCTGGCAGCCCGGCCACGCGAGCGCGGACGAGGAGGGCTTCCGGCAGGACGTGCTCGACCTCGTGCGCGAGCTGCAGATTCCGATTGTGCGCTACCCGGGCGGCAATTTCGTCTCGAATTTCTACTGGGAGGACAGCGTCGGCCCCGTGGAATCGCGTCCGAAGCGGCTGGAGCTTGCCTGGCGGAGCACCGAGCCGAATCTGATCGGCATCAACGAGTTCGCATCGTGGGCGAAAAAAGCCGGCAGCGAAGTCATGCAGGCGGTGAACCTCGGCACGCGCGGCATTGAGGCGGCGTGCAGCCTGCTCGAATACTGCAACCACCCTTCCGGCACGAAATACAGCGACCTGCGCATTGCGCACGGCGTGAAGGAGCCGCACAACATCAAGGTGTGGTGTCTCGGCAATGAGATGGACGGCCCGTGGCAGACCGGCCATAAGACCGCCGACGAATACGGTCATCTCGCCGACGAGACCGCCAAGGCGATGAAGCAGATTGACCCTTCGATCGAGCTTGTCCTCTGCGGCAGCTCGAACACAGCCATGCCGACCTTCCCCGAATGGGAGAGCACGGCGCTCGGCTGGGCATACGACAGCGTCGATTACATCTCGCTGCACCAGTACTACGGCAACCGCTTCAACGACACCGCGAATTTCCTCGCGCAGAGCGACGACATGGACCACTTCATCAAGACGGTCATCGCGACCTGCGATTTCGTCAAGGCGAAGAAGCGCGCAAAGAAGAACATCAACCTCAGCTTTGACGAATGGAACGTGTGGTTCCACGCGAACGCCGAGGACGACGACACGATGAAGAACCGCCCGTGGCAGGTTGCGCCGCATCTGCTGGAGGATCACTACGACTTTGAGGATGCGCTGCTCGTGGGCCTGATGCTCATCACGCTGATGAAGCATTCCGACCGCGTGAAGATGGCGTGCATGGCGCAGCTTGTCAATGTCATTGCGCCGATCATGACCGAGGAAAACGGCCCGGCGTGGAGGCAGACGATCTACTACCCGCTGCTGCACGCTTCAAAATACGGCAGAGGCACGGCGCTGCAGCCGGTGCTCTCTTCCCCGAAGCACGACACGATCGACTTCACCGACGTCACGGACGTGGAGTCCATCGCCGTGTGGAACGAGGAAAAGGACGAGGTGACCGTCTTTGCGGTCAACCGCAGCGTGACGGACGATGTGGTGCTCGATCTCGACCTGCGTTCCTTCCGGGATTACACACTCAGGGAGCACATCGTGCTCGAAAACGGCGATATGAAAGCCGTCAACACCGCTGAGACGCAGGCGGTCACGCCGAAAACCGTCTCGGACCGCACGGAGCGCGAAGGCGGGCTTTACCGCGCAAAGCTCACAAAGACCTCGTGGAATGTCCTGCGGTTTGCGAAATAAGACACCGGAAAATCAAGGAGCTGCAAGGTTTTTCCCTGCAGCTCCTTTCTATTGCGCAGCCTGATGGCTGTATAATGTGCCTTTACACCTTCTGCCGCATGCGGTATTCGCGCGGCGTCATGCCGTACATTTCCGAAAAGGTACGGTAAAAATAGCTTGTATTCTCATAGCCGACGGCGGTGATGATATCGCCGACGGGCAATCGTGTGCCGCTCAGAAGCCCCGCCGCCTTTTCCATGCGCTTGCGCCGAAGCAGCGACTTGAAGGTGGACCCGGTCGCGGCGTGTACCGCAGCACTGAGATAGGAAACCGTCACGCCGCATTTCTCCGCCAGCTCCGTCAGGCTTGCGGTGCGGTAGTTTTCCTCGATCTCCCGGAGCGCCGTCATCACCAGCGTGCTGTGCTCGCCTTCCTCCTCGGACGCGGCGAGACGGTCCGTGCAGTTCAGCAGCTCCAGAAACAGGAGCGCCATCGTATTCTGCATGATGCGCCGCCGGTTTTTCGTATCGTGCACGAGCGTCCACACCATGTTTTCCACGAGATTCTGCACCGGCAGCACATCCGAAACGCGGAACAGCAGGCAATCCGAACCGCCCGCGCGGCTGATGCTGTCCGCGATGAACCGCCCAAGCGCGTTATCCGCGCCGATCAGCTCCAGCGCCGTGTCAAAGAACTGCGGCAGAACGATGAAATTCACCGCGATGTCGTCAAAATCCGCGCGCTCAATTTCATGCGACGCGCCGCGCCCGAGGAAGAGCAGCTCGCCCGCATGGAGCGTGACCGGCTCGCCGCCGTTGATGCGGTGCACCGTCTTGCCCGAGCACATATACATGATCTCGATATAGCTGTGCGCATGGCGCGGAAACGGTGCGAAGCGCGTATGGGCACGCACGGAGATCAGCCGCCCGCGCTCGATCAGCTTTGCGCTGTCCACCGTAAAGACGGCGCGCTCCGTATACGCATTTTTATCCACCGAGCCGCCGTCCAGAATGCGCTGTTCTTCGGGCGTGACGGCGCGCAGCCGCCGCATCAGTTCCTCATGCATGAAAGCTCCTCACAGAATCCACTGGCTCTTATAATACTTCTCCTGAAACGCGACTGCCGCGCGAAGCTCCGCCTCGCTGTACAGCCCTGCCTTTTCCGCCACGACCCACTTGTCCTCGCAGTCGTCAAAGCGGTGGATGACGGCCACCACCACGCCGTCAAACGTCTCAAGCGGCACAGAGGGACCGACCACATACACGTCCTGCTCCGCACCGTCGCCCGCAAGGACACCCGGCACATAGCCGTAGTTCACGGGATAGATCATATCGGGATACCGCGGATGCGCCGAACCGAGCGGGCGGTCCATCACGCAGTGGACGCGCGCGCCGAGCACACCGGCATAATCCCCGCGCGTTCTGCTCAGGGCTGCGTACCGCGCATCCTGCGCCGCCTGCCAGCTCTCCCGCGTGACGGTCCGGCCGTCCACCGTAACCTGCACCGCGCCACCCGTTTCAAAAATACAGCTCACGGCGGCTTCGGCCGCTTCCGCACGCTGTGCGTCGTTTGCGCCGAAACCGGTTGTCAGGGTCACGCGGTTTTCCGTCTCCGCGCAGATCAGGCGGCCGTAATAATTCTTATACTTCTTGTGAACGGCGATCCAGCCGTTTTCCTGCGGCTGCATCAGAAGCGTCACGGTTTTCATTTCCTTGAAATTCATGCTCTGTTCCTCACACCTTCAGAAGCAGTTCGACCGGGCAATGGTCGCTGCCCGTCACGCCGCTCAGAATCACACTGTCCTCCACCTTGTCCTTCAGCTCATCGGTTACAAGGAAGTAGTCGATGCGCCAGCCCACGTTCTTCTCGCGTGCTCTGCCCATATAGGACCACCAGGTATACGCGCCTTCCTTGTCCGGATAAAGCATGCGGAACGTATCGCTGAAGCCCGAAGCGAGCAGCTCGGAGAACTTGCCGCGCTCCTCATAGGAGAAGCCCGCGTTGCCGATATTCGCTTTGGCGTTTTTGAGGTCGATCATTTTATGCGCGACATTCATATCGCCGCAGACGACGACCGGCTTTTTCTCATGCAGCTTCGCAAGATACGCGCGGAAGGCATCCTCGAACGCCATGCGGAAATCGATGCGCACCAGCTCGCGCTGGGCGTTCGGCGTATAGACGGTGACGAGATAAAATGTCTCGAATTCGGCGCAGATGACGCGCCCCTCGGCGTCGGCTTCTTCCGCGCCGATGCCGTATGTAACGGACAGCGGCTCCTGCTTTGTGAAAATCGCCGTGCCGGAATAGCCCTTTTTCTCGGCGGAATTCCAATACTCGCGGTAGCCCGCAAAGTCGAAATCCGCCTGCTCGCGCTGCATTTTCGTCTCCTGCAGGCAGATGACGTCCGGGTCCTCCGCCGCGAGAAAATCCGCAAAGCCCTTCGACATGCAGGCACGCAGGCCGTTTACGTTCCATGAAATCAGTTTCATGCAAAATCACTTCCAATTTTCTGTATTGTGTGCTATACTAATCGATAAATTATGAAAGGAGTCCAAGCAAATGCAGAATCCTGTTGTTACCATTCAGACAAACCGCGGCACAATCAAGGTGGAGCTGTACCCCGAAATCGCGCCGAATACGGTCAACAATTTCATTTCCCTCGTCAAAAAGGGCTTTTATGACGGCACCATCTTCCACCGTGTCATCCCCGGCTTTATGATTCAGGGCGGCGACCCGGAGGGCACCGGCATGGGCGGCCCGGGCTACAGCATCAAGGGCGAGTTCGCGATGAACGGTTTTCAGAACGACCTGCGCCACACCACCGGCGTGATCTCGATGGCGAGAAGCCAGCGCCCGAACAGCGCCGGCAGCCAGTTCTTCATCATGGTGGACGACGCGCCGCATCTCGACGGCCAGTACGCCGCTTTCGGCAAGGTGACGGAGGGCATCGACGTCGCACAGGCAATCGTTTCCGCCCCGCGCGACTGGTCCGACCGTCCGCGTGAGGATCAGATCATGGAGAAGGTCACGGTCGAGACCTTCGGTGTCGACTACGACGAACCCATCACCGGACCCGAGCGCGGCTAATCCGTACGGCGGCAACGTGCCGCGCCGAATGTCCGCGTGATCGTTCGGTTTCCTCACTCGTATGATCGATGAACGACTGCTGTGCTCGCGTTCTGTTCGATGCTCCCGTCTGGAAAGCACGAGCGAAAAGTTTGCCGCAGATAAAAACCAACCACGCAAACGCGTACGGAACATGCTTCCGGCGCGGCGGGTACGACCCGCTGCGAAGTCGAGGAATCGTGCGTTTTCACGCACTTCGCCGCAGATAAAAATAAGCTATGCAAACGCGTACGGAACACGCTTCCGGCGCGTTTGCTTTTTTATTCGATTCTGCCGAGAATCAGCGCTTCTTTTTTCGGCGGCTTTTCACCGAAGGTGAATGCCTGCAGGAGCTTCCGCGCGGCTTCCGCGCACAGGCTTTCCTCCGCGGCGTAGAGCGTTGCGAGCACGTCGCCGCGCTGCACCGCATCCCCGGCGTTTTTATGGAGAACGATACCCGCGCCGAAATCGATCGCGCTGTCCTTCGTCTCGCGCCCCGCGCCGAGCAGAACACTCGCGCGCCCGATCTGCTCCGCGTCCGCGCGCGTGATGAAGCCCTCCGCCGGGCAGAGCACGTTTTGCTCCACACGCCCGAGCGCAAAGCGGCTCGTGTCGCGCAGGTAATCCGCGTCGCCGCCCTGTGCTTCGACCATCCCGCACAGCCTTTGAAAGGCCGCGCCGCTCGCAATCGCGTTTTGCGCGAGCGTGCGCGCCGTCTCCATATCCTCGGCTTTTTCGCCGAGATAGATCATATTCGCCGCAAGCTCCACGCACTCGGCGGTAAGGTCGGCGGGGCCGCGGCCCCGGAGCGTTTCGCAGACCTCAATGATCTCGAGCGCGTTGCCGACGGCTCTGCCGAGCGGGCGGTCCATATTCGTGATGAGCGCGACCGTCCTGCGGCCGACACTCGTGCCGATCTCCACCATTTCGCGGGCGAGCGCTTCGGCGTCGGCTCTGGTTTTCATGAACGCGCCGCTGCCCGTTTTGACGTCGAGCAGAATGCGGTCGCTGCCCGCTGCAATCTTCTTGCTCATGATGCTCGAGGCGATCAGGGGGATGCTCTCCACCGTTGCGGTCACGTCGCGCAGGGCGTAGAGCTTTTTATCCGCAGGGCACAGATCGCCGGACTGGCCGATGACCGCACAGCCGACGCGGCGCACGACATCGAGGAATTCCGACCGGCCGAGCGCCGTGCGCATGCCGGGGATGCTCTCCATCTTATCAACCGTGCCGCCTGTATGCCCGAGGCCGCGGCCGCTCATCTTTGCAATTTTCACGCCGCACGCGGCCGCCGTCGGCACGGCAATCAGGCTTGTTTTATCGCCGACACCGCCGGTGGAGTGCTTATCCACCGTGATGCCGCCGACGCCCGAAAGGTCGACCATCTCGCCCGAACGCGCCATCGCAAGCGTGAGACGCGCCGTCTCGCGCTTCGTCATGCCCTGAAAGCAGATCGCCATCATCAGGGCGGAAAGCTGGTAATCGGGGATTTCCCCGCTGACACAGCCGCGCACGACCGCGTCGATCTCCGCGTCGGTCAATTCCCCGCCGCCGCGCTTTTTGCGAATGATATCCACCATATGCATGCGCTTCACTCCCGTTCTCTGAGATTTTCCGGAGAAAAGCTCTCCGGCAGCAGCGCCCGCAGCGTACAGACTTTCTCTGCGCCGGGCTTTGCGAGGATAATGCTGAAATCATCCCGGCAGAATTCACGCATCACCTGCCGGCAGACGCCGCACGGCGCGCAGAAATCCTGCGGCGCTTCGCCCGCCTTGCCGCCTGCAACCGCAATGGCGGCAAACTCGCGCTCACCCGCTGCGACCGCCGTGAAAAAGGCGGTGCGCTCGGCGCAGTTCGTCGGGCCGAACGCGGCGTTTTCAATATTCACGCCCGTATAGATTTTGCCGTCCGCCGTGAGCAGCGCCGCGCCGACCGCAAACCCGGAATACGGGCAGTAGGCGTTTTCCCGTGCCTGAAGCGCCGCTTCCGCAAGGCGGCGCACCGTTTTTTCGCACAGCTTAATACTCTGCATCATGTGCCTCGCTTTTCAGAATTTTCACCAGACGCGATGTGCCGAGCCGGTCCGCGCCGAGCGCGAGAAACCGCTCCGCATCCGCGAACGACGCAATACCGCCCGCCGCCTTGATTTTGAGCGTTTCCGGAGACGCTTCGCGCATCAGCTTGACGTCCTCAAACGTCGCGCCGCCCGCCTGAAAGCCGGTGGAGGTCTTGATGTAATCCGCGCCGGCCGCAGCGACAACACCGCAGAGCCGCCGCTTTTCGTCGTCCGTCAAAAGGCACGTCTCGATGATGACCTTTAAGACCTTCCCCGCGCAGGCATCCTTCACCGCGCGAATCTCGTTTTCCACGAGGTCGTATTCGCCGCTTTTCACCGCGCCGACCGGAATCACCATGTCGATTTCGTCCGCGCCGTTTTCGACGGCGTCGCGCGTCTCGAACACCTTCGCCGCCGTCGTGTGGCAGCCATTCGGGAAACCGATGACGGTGCAGATTTTCACTCTGCCCGCCGCGTACTGCGCCGCCTGCTTTACAAAGCGCGGCGGGATGCAGACGCTCGCGGTCTTAAAGCGGATGCCGTCGTCGATAATTCCCTGTATATCCGCCCACGTCGCCGCCACGCCGAGCAGCGTGTGGTCGACATGGGACAAAATCTCTTTCTGTGTCATAACGCCCTCCTTACGCCAGCCGCAGCGCGATTTCCATCATCTGCGTGAAGGTGGTCCGGCGCTCCTCGGAAGTGGTGGCTTCGCCGGTCAGCGGCAGGTCGGAGACCGTCGCCATCGCGAGCGCCTTCTTGCCGCAGCGCGCCGCGTTCATATAGAGCGCTGCCGCTTCCATTTCCACGGCGAGCACGCCCATCTTTTTCCAGTCCGTGAGGCTGTCCGCGTAGTCGCCGTAGAACAGATCACTCGAAAGCAGGCTGCCCACATGGATCGGCACGCCCTGCGCGCGGGCGAGTGAAACCGCCTTTTCGAGCAGGCCGAAATCCGCCGTCGGCGCGAACGTGCCGGGCAGCCGGTACTGCGCGGCATAGTTTGAATCCGTGCACGCGCTCATGCCGATCACAACATCACGCAGCTTTACGCTGTCCGCGATGCCGCCCGCCGAGCCGACGCGGATGATCGCCTCGACATCGTAGAAATGATACAGCTCGTAGCTGTAAATGCCGATGGACGGCATACCCATGCCGCTGCCCATCACGGAGATCTCCTTGCCCTCAAACGTGCCGGTGTAGCCGAGCATATTGCGCACGGTGTTGAAGCACCTCGGATTTTCGAGGTACGTCTCCGCGATGAATTCCGCGCGCAGCGGGTCGCCGGGCATCAGCACGGTTTTCGCGATCTCGCCCTTTTTCGCCTGATTGTGCGGTGTCATAAGCCATCTCTCCTTATCTGCATTTTAGGTTGATTCAACTCACTGCTTCGTCAGCTTCATGACCATATAGGTCGGTGTTTCCACAAAGCTCTCATATCTGCCCGGGAATTTTTCCTTCCAGCTCTCCGGCGGCATCGGCTCGCGAAGCGCCTGCAAGCGCAGACCCGCCCGCACCGCCGCGTTCACATAATCGCTGAACAAGTGATGGTAACTCCTGCTCAAGCGGTTTTCGCAATCGTCGTTGTATTCAATCCACGGCTGAATGTACGCGCGCATCCGTTGATCCAGATAGCGCACCTGCCATTCATCGTCCTCCGGAAAAGTATCTCCATGCGCGAGCGGGTAACCGGCAGAATACACCGGATGAATGACGGACAGAATGCAGCAGCCGTCCTCTTTGAGACATGCGGAAACGCCTGCAAAAAAGCATTCCAGATCCGCAAGATAATGGGTGGTTGTGGAAGAAAAAATGAAATCGAACCGCCGGTTCACGCTGCGCGCAATCTCCGAAGCATCGCCCAAAAGGAATTCGGCTTTGGACGCTCGCTTTTCGGCTTTGGATTCCGCTATTTTCAGCATTTCCTCAGAGATGTCCACACCGACCAGCTCAGCCGGTCGGAACGCTTCCAACAGGAAGGTAAAAATGCCCGTTCCGCAGCCCACATCCAGCACGGATTTCCCCGCAAGCTCCGGCAGCATGTCCCTGATACAGGGCCATTCAATATTATAGCTATACGAATCCTCCGAAGTATTGAACGCTTCGTAAGCTGCCGCCATGCTGTTCCAGTCCTCCCGAATGGTATTCATTTTCATGCATCTCCTCTCCGCTTGACCGTGCATCGTCAAATCGGTTTTTCTCGTCTGTATGTTGTGGATTGCCTTATAATTCCATCAGCGCTTTTCGCGTCTGCGGGTCAAATTTCTCGAGCGCGCAGCGGTAGGCGGTTCTCGGCATGACCGCATGGTGGGCGGTCAGGTATCGGCGCACGGATTCCGGCTCCACCTGCGACAGGCATTTCAGCATCCAGCCATAGCCCTTCTGCACCAAGTCGTGCGGGTCGGTCATCAGCGCGTCGGAGATTTCGTACGGGTTCAGGCCCTTGTACTGCTCTTTCAGAATGGACGGAATCAAAACCACGGCAGACGCGCGGCGCACCCAGAAATCGCTGTCTGCCGTCCATGTCAACACACGCGCAAACAGCGCCGGATTCTGCCGAAGCAGCTCGCCGAAGGCGTGCGTGCAGAAATCGTCGCAATCCCCCCAGCCGCGCACATATGCCTTCAGCCAGCGGTAAAACACGTCGTAGACATCCGCCGTATACTGCGCCCGCAGGCGGTACGCCCAATCAAACGCGATCACGCCCGGCGCCCACGCCCGTTTTTCCAGAAGCGCTTCGCAGAGCGGGAGAACCGCCCCGATGGGCAGGCCTTTCAGCTCCCGGAACAGCCGCGCGGACAGCCTGCGCAGATCGCCTGTCACGATATGCTTACCCGCCGGGACGTCCTCCGCGAGCTTCTCGATTTCTTCCATGGCCCGCAAAACGATGTCTGCCATACGTCACAGCTCCCATCTGTAAATACATTTCTGCGTTTCGCCGTGCTGCCGCATGTCGCTGTCCTGCGGCAGGTCGACGATTTCGAGCAGCGTGCCGCCCGCGTACGCACAGGTTTTCCGCGACGCGAAATTGTCCGGATTGCAGGTGATGATGACGTAGCCGAGGCCGTGCCGCTTCGCGAGCGCAAACAGCAGCCTGCACGCCTTTGCCGCGTAGTGATGCCCGCGGTACGGCTCCTCGATGCGGTAGCCGATGTTGCCGCCGTAGTACAAAAGATCGTTGTGCCCGATGCGAAGGTCGCACGCGCCCATCTTTTCGCCCGCCGGATTGCAGATCGCGAAGTGGTACGCCGGCACCCAGCCGCGCGCCGCGTCGCCCGCCGCCGTCCGCTCAAGCGTAAGGACGATTTCATCATCCCGCAGAAAATCCGTATTCAGGAACAAGATATGCCCTCCTTGCTTTAAACCAGCACCCAGCCGTCCTTATCTGTATCCCAGAACATCTCGCCGAGATCATCGGACTCGTACACCTTGAGAATCTCCGGAAAGCTGTCCACAAGCCGGTATTTTGAAAGCTCCGCACGCGGCAGCCAGAGCGCGGCGCCTTCTTCAGAGGACCGAAGCTCGCCCGAGAAGCGGTCTGTTTTATACAACAGCACGACATACCGCGCGCCGTCGTCGAGCGGGAACTGCTTCACGCCGCAGAGCCGCGGCTTTTCAATTGTCAGGCCGGTCTCCTCGAACACCTCGCGGATAACCGACGCGGTGAACGACTCCCCCGGCTCCACATGCCCGCCCGGGAACACGATGCCCGGCCAGCCGGGATCGCTGCGGTCCTGCACGAGGACGTTCCCCGCCCCGTCGCAGACCATGCACATATTCGTAAAAACGGCTTTCTCTACGCTTGCCATGTCCTATTCCCTCAATTTTTCATAGTTTTATCTTCACAGTTCAAATGCGCCCATTTCCCCCGAAAGCAGCTTTTCAACCGCTCTGCCGATGCGGTCGAAGCCGTGGAGCGTGCCGAGATTCCCGGGCACGACCCCCGCGCCGACGGCGAGAAACGGGATGTACTCGCGGGAGTGGTCGGTGGAAGGCGTGCCGGGGTCACAGCCGTGGTCGGCCGTAATCATCAGCACATCGTCCGCCCGGAGCGCCGCGAGCAGCGCGGGCAGGCGGCTGTCGAAATATGAAAGCGCGGCGGCATAGCCGTCCACGTCATTGCGGTGCCCGTAGAGCATATCGAAGTCGACGAGGTTCACAAAGCACAGCCCGGTGAAGTCCTCTGCCATTGCGCGAAGCGCCGCGTCGACGCCTTCCGCATTGTTTTTCGTGCGCACCGCCTTTGTGATGCCGCGCCCGTTGAAAATATCCGAGATCTTTCCGACGGCGTACACGGTTTTTCCGGCGGCGCTCAGACGGTCGAGCATGGTATCGCCCGGCGGGGAGAGCGCGAAATCGTGGCGGTTCGCCGTGCGCGTAAAACAGCCGGGCACACCGGTGAACGGGCGCGCGATCACGCGCCCCACGGCAAGCGCACCCGTGAGCATTGCCCGCGCCGTTTCACAGATTTTATACAGCTCGCCGACGGGCACGACGTCCTCATGCGCCGCAATCTGAAACACGCTGTCGGCGGATGTATAGACGATCAGATCGCCGGTTTTCAGGTGCTCTTCGCCGTAATCCGCAATCACCTGCGTGCCGGAATACGGCCTGTTGCAGAGCACGCCGCGCCCGACCGCCCCGGAAAAGCGCGCGAGAAAATCCGCCGGAAAGCCCTCCGGAAACGTGGGCAGCGGGCGCTCGCTGACGACGCCCGCGATCTCCCAATGTCCGACGGTCGTATCCTTGCCGTTCGATTTCTCCGAAAGCCGCGCAAAGGCAGCCTTCGGCTCGGCCGTCTTTTCTCCGCAATCGACGCCGTCGATGTTGAAAAGGCCGAGTGCACCGAGATTCGGCAGGTGGAATTCTTCACTTGAGGAGCAGCTTTTCAGCGTATTGCTGCCCACATCCCCGAACCGCGCGGCATCCGGCAGCTCGCCGATGCCCACGCTGTCCAGCACAATCAGAAATACACGGTTTGCCCGCAACGGAACCTCTCCTTTTCTGCAGAAACTTATACAATACCGGCCTGAATCGCCGCTTCCAGTTCTTCTCTGGTCGGCAGACCCTCGTTGTCGCCCTTGTGCGTGATCTGGATGGAGCCGATTACGGTGCCGCGCGCCGCGGCCTCACTGAGCGAAAGCCCCTCCGCAACCGCGCTGATCACGCCGGCCGCGAAGCCGTCGCCCGCGCCCACCGTATCGACGATTTTCTTCACGGGGAACGCCGGCACCGTGCCGTGCTCCCCGCCCGTCGACCAATACGCGCCGTCCGCGCCGAGCTTCACGATCACGCTGTCCACACCGCGCTCGTGGTAATATTCCGCAATGCCCTCCGGTGTATCGCGCTTTGTGAGGATTTTGCCCTCGCCGAGACCCGGCAGGACAAGATCCGCCTCCTGCGCAAGCGCATTCAGCGTGCGCACCATTTCCTTTTCATCCGGCCAGAGCTGCGGGCGCAGGTTCGGATCAAAGGAAATGAACATATCGAGCGCCCTCGCCCGCGCCATCAGCCGTTTGACCGCTTCAAGCGCGGACTTCGACACGGCCGGGAAAATGCCCGTCACATGCAGGAAATCGCAGCCGTACAAATCCAGCTTGTCGATGTCGTGCGTCGAAAGCCGGGACGCCGCGCTGCCGCGCCGGAAATAGGCGATTTTCGGGTCGCCCACATCCGTTTTGCCCTTCATCATAAAGCCGGTCAGGGCGTCGTCCGTCACGGTGACAAGATCGGCCGCCACGCCGTTTGACGCCATGCTTTTCAGAATGCGTCTGCCCATCGGGTCATCGCCGAGACGCGTGCAGTACATTGCCGTGTGTCCGAGCCGCGAAAGCCCGACCGCAACGTTGTATTCCGCGCCCGCGACCGCCGCCGAAAAACGAGAAACATCCTCCAGCTCGCCGGTCTCCTCCGCAATGAAAAGACCCATCGGTTCGCCGACCAGCACGATTTTGCCGCGCTCCTCCACGGGCATTTCGTCCTCCTCCGAAAGCAGTTCCGCTTCATCCACAAATTCCATTTTCATCGGTATGCTCCTCAGACTGTCGTCTTGATGATTGTGCACCGGCCGCTGATGGTGACACTGCCCGCGCCGGCCGGAACGAACAGGCTGTCTGCCGCCTTGAACGGCACCGTGTTTTCGGCGCCTGTGACTGTGCCCTCGCCCTCGGTGACGACGAGCGACGCGAACGAGCTTTCGTCCACCGTGATTTCCGCCGTGCCGTCAATGACATATTTCTCGGTTGTAAAGTATTCGCAGGATGCGAGCGCGCACTTCGTGCCGCCGGGAATGGCTTCCGGAGCACTCTGCTTATCCGCGGTATCGCTCGGCGTGAGCGTGGAGACGTCAATCGCCTTGTCGATGTGCAGCTCGCGCAGCTTGCCGTCCGCGCCGCGGCGGCCGTAATCGTACACGCGGTAGGTGGTGTTGGAATTCTGCTGAATCTCGCAGATCAGGATGCCCGCGCCGATT